>NYXM01000194.1 GCA_002685655.1 Planctomycetaceae bacterium | reverse complement strand
AGTCAGCTGAAAGGCCATGGTATGCCGATGGGCTCAAATTCAAATGTACGCAATGCGGCAACTGCTGCACCGGCGCGCCCGGGTTTGTGTGGGTCAAAAAGTCAGAGATTGCGACGATGGCAGTTTTGCTGGATCTGGACGTTACGGCGTTTGAAAGAGAGTACGTGCGTAACGTGGGGATACGTAAAAGTTTGCGCGAGTTTCCTAATGGCGATTGCGTCTTTTTCGATGGTCAGTCGCGCCGATGTGCGGTTTACGAAGCGAGGCCGCGTCAGTGCGTGACGTGGCCATTCTGGGAATCGAACTTGCGATCTCCCGAAGCCTGGGAAGAGACCTGTGCCGCGTGTCCAGGGAGCGGAACAGGCAGAGTCTACAATTTGGACGAGATTGAAACGCGTCGCAAAGAGTTCCGTGTTTGACCTTACTGATTGAGCTTCCGCAATTCAACCGAGCGTTCCTTCCTGGCGGCTTCCACGAGATGGATTGTTTGAATTCAATCTGTATCGATTCGTTGAAGTTTGACGAATAGGTAACCGATGATGGTTGGAGTATCAACGTCGGCGCGACGGGTTTGTTCGCAAAACGTTCCGTAAGTTGTGTCTCTGAAATGATTTAGACTGAGACTCTCACTGCGCCCCAGTGTTGATCTTGTAAAGTGTGTAGTTGTCACTACTTAGGTCGTCCGGTGGAGATACAAACGAACTAGGAGAACGCCAGTTTTGATCCGTTTGTGCGGCCGCGTCAAAGTTGTTGATCTTGACTCTAGTACTTGTGGTATTTACACTTGGAACTCGTCGGTATCAACCGTGGGACGAATTTTTCAGGTAATTTGCCGGCAGAATCCCACAGGAGTCGTGTCGTGACAAAGAAAGAGATCGTCAAGACGATTTCCGATGAGATTGGGCTGACCCAGTTGAAGACGAAAGAAATCGTTCAAAAGACGTTTGACGCCATTGTCGAGACTTTGGTCGATGAGCGGCGCATTGAGCTTCGCAATTTTGGTGTCTTTGAAGTTAAGAAACGGGCAGCTCGCAAGGCACGCAATCCCCGCACGGGAGATCGTGTCGATGTGCCCGAGAAATATGTCGTAACGTTCAAGCCTGGCAAGGAGATGGAGGAAAAGGTCCGCCAGCTCGAAGAGCGCGAGGCCGCGGCGGCCGCGGGGGATTCAATGTCCTCGGCAGCTGCGGCGGAACCTGCTCCTCCTGCGAACGAGCCACCCGCCCCCGACCCTTACCAAGCCCATCGCTCGTCTCCAGGATTTGGAGGTGGGGCAACTAGCGGTTGAGGCTCCCTCAATTGCACTACTTTTCACTCGTCTTATCGTAGAATGTTGCCGTTCGGCAACACCGTAAACTGCTACTGTCAAGCGACTTTTCATCAGACCAGTTGTTGGGCCGTAGGGCTGGACATGGATGCCAGTCGGATCACAGTTTGATTGTGCTTCCTTTCAAGGAGGAGATTCTGATGCGTCGGATCCTCTGCGCGCTGCTGCTTGGTATCGCGCTGACCTCAAATGTGGGCTGTCTCTTGCCGATCTACTCGGGCGAACCCTCACATCGAGCCCAGCAGCTGATTTTCACATCTGAAGACTTGCGGACGATTCTCATGGAATGGGAACGCTTCTGGTTTCTAGATCAGCCGAGCCATATGTCGCCACAGCGCGTGCATGGCGGCGTGATCTAGCCCGGGCTGCAACTTCATCGTGATTGACAAACCGTATTCGACGGTGTGACATCATGCTGCGCGCAGACGTCTGTCGCAGCCGGCCCGCGACGTGCGAAACACACGTCTTGTGCAAAGTACCCCGCCCCCAGAATTTCGGTGCTGCATCTCATCTGTCGAGCTCGGCCCCAATGTCGTACCGGTGCCGTCATTGTCCGCAACGCGCGATGCGGCTAGATTCAAGTGAGTCCAAACTTGGCTCGCTTTCACCGCTACCGCTGCTGCTTTGCTATGAATGAATCGGATTTGCCAAACTCGGAAGTTGATCTCCGGGTTCAACTCGGTCGGCTCGAACTGCCCAATCCGATTCTCGTCGCTTCTGGCACGTTTGGGTATGCGCGCGAAATGGAGCGGCTGGTTGATCTCAATCGCTTGGGCGGAATTGTGCCCAAGACGATTACGAAGGTGTCTCGTCCAGGAAACGACCCCTGGCGCACCGTCGAGACGTCTGCAGGGCTGTTGAATTCGATCGGACTCGATAACGACGGTATCGACGCGTTCCTGGAACACCACTTGCCGTATCTGGATGGATTGGCCAGTCCATTGATCGTCAGTATTGCGGGGCGCAGTCACGATGAATTCGTTTCGATGGCGGAGCGTCTGAGTGCCTCGAACGGGATTGCGGCAATCGAACTGAATATCTCTTGCCCCAACGTGTCTGGTGGTGTCGACTACGGAACTGACCCGGAATTGTGTGGTCGGTTGGTCGCCGGAGTTCGAGATCATTGCTCGTTGCCGGTTCTCGCCAAGCTGACTCCGAACGTGACCTCCATTGTCGAGATTGCTCTGGCTGCATCGGAAGCCGGTGCGGACGCTCTTAGTCTGATCAATACGGTGTTGGGGATGGCGGTGGATTGGCGACAACAGCGTCCGTTGTTAGGCAATGTCATGGGAGGACTGAGCGGCCCGGCCATTAAGCCGATTGCCTTGCGTTGCGTTCACCAGGTTGCACAAGCCGTCAAGACTCCGTTAGTGGGAATTGGGGGCATCGCGACGATCGATGATGTAATGGAGTTCCTCGTTGCCGGTGCGAGTGCCGTGCAAATCGGCACTGCCAATTATTACGACCCCACCGTGTCGATGAAGTTGATCGACGAGTTGCCGGCGGCGATTGCCAGTTTGCAGCTCAGCCGCGTTTCGGAAGTCGTGGGAACTTTGCGGCGCGGAATTGCCGGCAATGAGGCCCTCAAGCAGATCCATCCAAACTAGTCGAGTTAATCATGCGGGTGCTTTCCGGAATCCAGCCCACGGGACGATTTCATTGGGGAAACTATTTTGGTGCTATTCAGCAGTACATCGACCTGCAGAACGAGGACGAGTCGTACTACTTCATCGCCAACCTACACGCATTGACAACCATTCGCGATCCGGCCACGCTCTGGCAAAACACCTTGGGCGCTACTTTGGATTTGCTGGCGTTGGGTTTGGATCCCAACCGCGCGACGCTCTTCCTGCAGTCTGACGTGCCAGAAGTGTCCGAACTGTCGTGGCTGCTGATGACCGGTACGCCGATGGGACTGCTGGAACGGTGTCATGCCTACAAGGAGAAGAAAGCGAAGGGTATCACGGCCGATGCGGGTCTGTTCACGTATCCCGTTTTGATGGCGGCTGACATTCTGGCGTACGATTCGGACGTTGTGCCCGTGGGAGAAGATCAGGTTCAGCATATCGAAGTCTGTCGAGATCTGGCGCGTAGCTTCAACCATCAATATGGCGAGATTTTTGTGATGCCCAAGGCTCGAGTTTTGGAGAGCACCGCCAAGGTACCCGGCACCGATGGTGAAAAAATGTCGAAGAGCTACGACAATACGATCGGCGTTTTCGAGGACCCGAAAAAGCTGCGCAAGACCATCATGCGCATCACCACCGATTCCCGCCCGATGGAAGAGCCCAAGAACCCTGACACCGATCACTTGTACCAGCTGTTTTCATTGTTTTCCGACGAATCTGCACGCCACGAAATGGCGGCGCTTTATCGCGCTGGTGGTTTCGGTTATGGCCAAGTCAAGAAAGCCCTGGCGGACGCTGCCGAACACTACTTTGCGGAAGCCCGCGCCAAACGGGCCGACTTGGAGGCGCACCCGCAGCAGGTTCGAGAGATCTTGAACGATGGTGCCAGCCGGGCTCGGAAAAAAGCGTCGGCCGTGCTCCTGCGTGCTCAACAAGCCTGCGGCATCGGAGGGTAACACAGCATGGAGATCATCGGCATAGGAACTGATATCGTCGAGTGCTTGCGTATCGCGCAGATGATCGAACGCCACGGCGAAGTCTTTCTGACCCGTGTATTTACGCATCGCGAAATCGAATACTGCAGTTCGCGAAAAGCTGCCACTCAGCACTATTCCGGACGCTGGGCCGCCAAGGAAGCGGTTCTCAAAGCGATGGGCACCGGCTGGTCCAATGGTATCTCGTGGCGCGACATCGAAGTTCGCAACGACGAGAGCGGTAAGCCGGCAATCGCCCTTGGCGGCGGTGCTCGCGAAACCTGCGAGAAGATGGGGATTCATGAAATGCTAATCAGCATCTCGCATTGCCGGTCGCACGCCACGGCGTATGCCGTCGCCGTGACATCGGACGAACGTTAACGCTCGAACCAAGCTTGCTGGCCCTGTTTGCCATCGAACATGGTAGAATTCCATCTCTTGGTTCCATCTCTGTGAATGGGAGGAAACGCCATGTCCGAACGAAGATTGTGTATTCGCCGTCGAGCTTTGTTGAAATGTGTCTTTCTGATTTTCCTGTCCGCCTGTTTGTCGCTCCTTCGCGTTGACGACTCGTTCGGCCAGGGCTCCCATGGAACTCGCAGGTATGCGAATCAGTTGACGCGGATTGCGGATCCGCAGCCGATCTTGGCAGACCATCCGGAGTTCATCCAGCCGGTGGTCGAGACGATGCGTTACCAAGCGCCATGCCTCGTCGACGACGAGCGTGCGGATCTGCACGTTAGGGCCTGGCGGTTTTCCTATAACGCGCGAGGCATTGTCGAGATGCCCAATCGACTGCGTGCTGATCGAACGGCTGTGATCATGGTGCACCCCTGGGGAGTTGATGACGGTCAAGGTTGGAATACACCCGAGCCCGCCGGCGCCGCCGATTTTTGTACTGTGGAAAAGAACCACTTGGCCGGCAAGCATACGCGAGAGGTGATCAATCCGTTCTTGAAAGAACTCCGTGATCACGTGGCCTGCACGCTGTATAGTCTGCCGGGAAACCGGGATCCAATTCGCCATAAACTGTACCGGTCGTTCGGGCATCGTCCAACTGCCGCCGAGCGAAAGCAAGGGGCGAACGAACTGAAGGAAAAACTGACCAGCTTCGACTATCGGGGCCAGAACGTTCCCGCGTCGATTGAACTTTCCGCCAACACACCGGTCATCGATTATTTCCGACAGTTCTCTGGTCTGGACGCCGGACCACGGTTCAACAACGTCGGCTTTTGGGATCTTCCGATTCCCGTGACTCGCGACATTGACGTCCACGACGACGATATTGTGATCTACGATTCCGAAGGTTATGAACCACTGAAGAAGTTTCTCAAGCAGCAGGAGGTACAGCATGTTCTCCTGACCGGGTACGCCACTGACATGTGTTTCTGTCGGACGACGGCGGGCTACGAAAACTTGTCGCGAGATTTCAACGTCTTCCTGGTTGGCGACGCGACGCTGGCTACATTTCCCGCGAATTCGACGCCGCGCTACGCGACCAATGCCCATATCTCGTTTGCGTCGCTGAATCACTTGATCACGCAAGTTTCCTGGATCCAGTTAGAAGGAGAGAACAAGGCGCAGCCCAACCGCCAGGAGAAAGTCCGATGAACCATCGTGAAGCGTTGAAGTCAGTGATCGCTGCCTAAGGATTGGACCCGCCATGTCGAAAGCATGTCGACAGTTTCGACGACGTTGGGCGTTACGCACCGCTGCCCCAATGTTTTGGGTTTCGGTGCTGTTCCTCGCCAATACGGCGATGGCGATTGTCTTGTGGGTTGATGTTCCGCGTGTCAGCGAAGCCTATCTGAGAAGTTTCGTTGCGCGGAGTGTGGGAGTTACGGTCGAAGGTGGACAAGCGGCCTCGATGGAGATTGATCGTATTGCGCATCGCATGGAAAACTTCACGCTGGCCATGGCCCTCTCGCTGTGGCCTGTATTCATTATCGAATTCCTCTTCAATTCGTTCTTGTCCGACCGTGGGCAACGATTCACATTAATGGGTTTGCTGGCGTGTTTTTGTCCGCCGCTCCGTCTGGGCGTACCCAATCCAGAAATGCGCGATAGGATCTGGCT
>NYXM01000193.1 GCA_002685655.1 Planctomycetaceae bacterium | reverse complement strand
CGCTGGCTGGACACCGGGGCCATTGCCGGAGCCGATTGGTACGAAATCCTGGGGCTCGAGGCGGCTCTCAACATCGGCCCATTTCACGTCGTTGGCGAGTATCAGTCCAATTGGATGCAGCGGGACAGTGACACCGCGGGAACTGGACCCGATCTAAATTTCCACGGTGGATATGTGCACATCGCCTACATGCTGACGGGAGAACATGTGCCGCTCAAGCGAAATTCCGGAACAATCGACCGTATCCGACCCTTCGAGAATTTCTTTGTCGTCAACACTTGTAACAACGGCGTCGGACGAGGTAGGGGCGCGTGGCAGGTGGCGCTGAGATATTCGTATCTGGATCTTAGCGATCGTGACATCCGAGGCGGTGTCGAAAACAACATGACCCTCGGCTTGGTGTGGTATTTCAACGCTTACTCGTCGCTGCAATTCAATGCGATTTACGGCGATATCGAAGACCGTGCGCCAGTCGGTGGATATTCCGACGGGCATTTCACTGCGCTGGGAACACGGCTGAGAGTCGATTTCTGATCGGCAGTTGTTTGGCGTGCAAGCTGGAGAACAACAGTGAATACTTGCTCCCTTAGACTGCCGTTGCCGGTTGAATTGGCGCCCGCTTAATAATCGTGTAGACGCAAGGCACGAGGAAAAGTGTGAGGACGGTCGACACCACCATCCCGCCAATCATGGCACGTGCAAGCGGGATCATGGCTTCGCCGCCGGGTGCCAAGTGGATCGAGAGCGGTGCCATGGAAGCGACGAGTGTCAGTGACGTCATTAAGATTGGACGCAGGCGGACGCTCGCCGCAGTCAACGCCGCTGAGCGAGTGTCGTAGCCGCGCTGGCGCAGCTGATTGGCGAATTCGACCAAGAGAATGCTGTTGTTGACGACGACTCCGATCATCATCAACGTTCCCATCAGCGACTGGATATTGAGCGTCGTGTTGGTCAGGTAGAGGACTACTAACACTCCGGATAGACCGAGTGGAACCGCTAGCATGATGATCAACGGGTCGACAAATGATTTGAATTGAGCAAGCATGACCAGATAAACGAGAACGATCGCAATCAGAATGCCCATTCCAAGCGACTTGGCACCGCTCTTCATTGTCTCGACGGGACCACGCAGTGTAGCTGCCACGCCGGACTCGAAGTTCTTCTCGAGCTTGTCAACCGCTCGCTGGACATCGGCGGCGACTGAACCAACGTCGCGACCATCGACATTCACGTAGACATCGTTGACACGCGAGATGTTGTAATGCTTCGCTTCGCCTGGGATGTTGACGCGATTGACGGTGGCGACGTTCGATAACGGAACCGTGACGCGCCCGTTGGGACCGTTGATTGAGAGAGGAAGATTGCGTATTTCGTCCAACGAACGCGCCTCGTTATTCTCATATTGCACACCCATGAAAAAGTCCGTTCCCTTGTCCGGATCGACCCAAATCGTTGACGAGTAACCGATGCTGGAACCGTACGCCGTGAGAATCGATTGCGCCACGTCCTCCTGGCTCAAGCCAAGAAAACGCGCCTTCGTCCGATCAACTTTGATATCGAGTTGCGGATAGTCCAGTGACTGCGCAATTTGCACGTCAGCCGTACCCGGGATCTGGCTGACCAGATCAACAACCTTTTCCGCCGCATCCCTGCATTGAGCCAACGTTCCAGCCGAGATCTGAACATTGATCGGCGTGGGAGCACCTTCGTTCAACGCAGCGTTCACGATGCTGCCGGACGTAAACAAGAACTGCTCACGTGGGAACCGTTCGGCTAACAAAGCCCGCAGCTGTTCTACATACCGATCGGTGCTCGTCGATCGCCCACTTTGGATCATATTCACGACAAGAAAGGCGGTATCGGGACCCGAGTTGGGGCTGAGGATCGTCGAGAAGCCAGCTCCTTTTCCAACTGGTAAGCCGATGTTCGAGATGAGAGCCTCGATTTCGTTTTCTGGAACGACTTCCTTAATCGTATCTTCGATTCGTGCTACCAACTCTTCAGTGTCTTCAAGTCGCGTGCCGGGAATCGTTTTCATGCGAATCTCGAACGTACCAGCGTCGACGTTGGGAAACAGTTCTGTGCCGATTTGAGGCAGAAGCAATGCCGACGCACCGACGAGCAGGAGCGTGACGAGGACAACAAGCCAGCGAAACTTGAGGACAAGCGATAACGAACCAACGTAAAGACCGCGAGGGTTTTCAACCTGCCGTTCAGCATCGTCGCCATCTTGGACAGGTTGAAAACCCGTCCGACTTCGCAAGAAGCGTGCACAATAGGCTGGTACGACGGTCATGGCGACAAAGTACGATGCACCGATCGTCATCGTGGCGGCTGCGGAAAGTGGCTCGAAGAGAAACCGGATCATTCCTGAAAGAAAGATCACGGGAACGAAGACTGCGAGCGTCGTAACTGTGCCCGCCAAGACAGCGCCAGCAACTTCATTCGCTCCATCGCGAGCGGCTTCAACGGAAGTCTTCCCCATGCGGAGATGTCGCACAATGTTCTCGACAACGACAATTCCCGCATCAACAACGGTCCCGACGGCCAATGCAATTCCGCCGAGCGTCATCACGTTCACGGTCTGCCCGGTGAAATAAAAGGCGAGCGCCCCAATGAGAATCGACAGCAAGATGGTCGCAACAATGACCAACACGGGTCGGAGCTGTCGCAGAAACGCACCAACAACGATCGCCACCAGCAATCCGCCAAGCCCCACTTCATACATGAGATTACGCATGGCGTTGCGAATAAAGGAGGACTGATCGCTGACCAGCGTGATTTCAGTCGCTTGCGGAATTTCGTCACGATCCTTCATCTTGGGGATCTCGGCGGCGATTCCCTCATAGATTCGATCGACAACCGCAATGATGTTCTCACCCGGCTCTCGGAGGAGCGGGCAGTAGACGCTTCGGTTGCCATTGACGCGAACGATGTTGTACTGAAGCGCCGCATCATCTTTGGCATAACCGACGTCGCGAATGAAGATCGGTCGGCCGTCGCGGACCTCAATCACCACGTTGTCGATGTCCTCCTCCGCCGGCAAGGTGTTCACGGGATGGAGCTGATACTCCGAGTGCCCGAGCTTTACCGTTCCACCGGCCATGACAAGGTTGGAGTCCCGTATTGCGGTGACGACGTCTTTCGCACTCAATCCAAAAGACTGCAACTTGAGCGGATCGACGTAGATCATCATTTGCCGAAACTTGCCCCCGAAGGGATGTGGAATCTGAACACCCTTCAGGCCACCCATCTTGTTACGCACGGCGTAGTAGCCGATGGTGTACAGTTCCTTTTCGCTGAGCCCTTCTCCGGAGATCGCCGCGAGAACAACGGGTAGATTGGCAGGCTCGCTTCGCAGGGTGAACGGGAACTCGATCCCAGGCGGCAAGTGAAACATGTCACTCACTTCGAGATTGACGATGTCATTCATTGCGGAACTTGGATTCGTTCCGGGCTGAAAGAAGATCTTAATCATCGAGGCACCTGGCATCGTGCGTGATTCCTGATGCTCGATTCGCCCTGCCAACGTCAGTGCCCGCTCCACACGCGACGTAACGCTTTTCTCCATCTCACCGGTTGGCAGCCCGGGATACGAAAAGTAGCTCACGACGACCGGCTTCTTGAAGTCAGGCAGAATGTCGATTGGAAACAGCGGAACGACGGCGGCTCCAAGCAGGCAAAGCCCAACGACCAGGGCGACGACGGCGTACGAATTGCGCAAAGCAAAGCGAACGAGAAACATACTTAATTACCCTTCGACATTGACCTTCTGCCCGGCGGACAGACGATGCAGCAGAGGCCCAACGACATGTTCGTGCCCGGTCAGGCCTGATGTGATCTCAATTTGGTGTCCATCATCGACTCCAGTCACCACATCGACCTCTCGGATCGTTGCGTCGTTGTCGATGACATAGACGTAGCTCCGCCCCTTCCCGTCATATCGAACTGCTCCAGCAGGTAGGGCGACTTGGTCTGCACGCGAGTCGAGCAAGATGGTTGCCTGCCCAAACATGCCGGGGATGAGTTTTCCGTCGGTGTTCGGCAAGTCGATTTCCACCAACATCGTTCGAGTGCTTTGCTCCAAGCCGCCTGCAATCCGGGCAATGACTCCAGAGAAAGTCTCACCTGGTAGCGCTTGCAGAGTAATGCTAGCTGAATCACCAACGGTCGCCAGCGGAACATCTCGTTCGGGAATAGCGACTCGGATGCGAACTGTGTCCACCTGAGCGATGACGAACAATGGCTCCGTCGTCACATTGTTCTGTGAATTGCGAACCAAGTCCCCGAGTTCGACGTGTCGCTCAATAACGACTCCGTCGAATGGGCTGCGAAGTTCGGCATAGCTCATCAGCGCCTTGAGCTCTTCCAGTCGCATCTTGCCAACTTTGACGTCGGCCTGCGCCGCCAGGAGGTCGGCTTCGGCTGCCGCCTGTTGAGCTTTGGCAACATCGACATGAGCCGCCGCCGCTGCCGTCGTCGCCGTGGCAGCGGATCTTGCGGCGTGCGAAGCGTCTCTTCTGTTGGTGGATTCGTCCAGCAGGCGATCAGCGACGGCTCGTTGCTTAACCAAGTCGCTGACTCGCGAGTGTTCGGACTCGTCGGCTTTCAACTGTGCGTCAGCTTTTTGCTCATCGGCCAGGGCCTGTTGTCGAGTCGAGTCGGCAGCGACCAGACCGGCCTTCGCAACGTCGACGTGTGCTTGCGCCTGAGTGACGCTAGCGGCAAGTCGCTCGAGCGCGGCTTCCTCGCGTTGATATTGCGCAACCATCTCAGGAACATCGATGACTGCCAGGATGTCGCCAGTGCTGACCTTCGAGCCGATGTCAACGTTCAATTTAGAGACGTAACCCGAAGCTTTGGCAAATGAACGGGCTTCGTGAAAGGCATGCACCGTTGCTGGCTGGGTAGAAGTTCTCTCAATCGTCTTGGTCTCGATCGCGACGGTGACAACCGACCGAGTGGCCGGAGCTGCGACGGGCGGAACACCATCGGTAGGTCCGCAACCGATCACCGCGGCGAACAGACTCAATGGGACTAACATTAGTACGGCAATCCGTTTGCGAGTCATACTCTTCTCTTTCTATCTACACACCCCAGGGCGTAACACTTCCCTAGTCTACTCAGACTAGTTCGCAACGGGCTCGGTCACAAGCTATGCGGCCACGATTGCGCGTACCGATTGTACCTGTTGTTACGTCTGTAGCTGCGGTTCGCAAACCAGTGATTCTGGCGAAGGATCCGGATCGAAGAAATATACGATAAGTCCGAGTTGTCCACTTCGTATGACAAACGCAGTTCATGTGGAAGATTTCGAATAGTCGCGAATAGGCTGATAAAAACGCATGAAACGTCGCCACAAGTCGTCGTCGCTTAAACGACTCGTCACAGGAGCTTGTTGCACGGCGATAGCTGCAATGGCAGGCTGCGCCGGGCCACAGCTCGCGGGGCCGTCAGCTCAGAAACAAGGTCAGGAATCCTTTCTCCTGAAATCTCGGCAAACACTGCCAGCAACGGCACTCTTGAAAAGCAGTTCAGCTTCGCCCTCTAGAGAAGAGGCCCCCGCCGTCGTCCGATTGCAGCGGTTGCCGCTACCAACGGTCGCGGAAAACCGTGCATCAGTTTGCTTGGCGTCCATGCAGGTTTCAGTACAACCCGATCAGCTGGTGCCTGTGGCGGATCCAGCAGTTGTCAGTTCGGTGGAAGGCTTGCGACCGAAAAGCGTCGCTGAAGCGATGGGCCAGGACGGTCGTGAGGCGATCGTTCACGCGGGTCCGCCAACAATGGAACTTGACCTGACCTCGACGCTTGCGATTGTGTCGGGTCAAAGCCCCGTCGTGGCGCACGCAGCGGCAAGGTACGATGAAGCTTATGCCCGTCTGGCGGCTGCAAAGGTTCTGTGGGTCCCATCGATCCGTGCTGGCATTAGCTATCACCATCACGATGGCAACCTTCAGGCATCGGATGGCTCTATTGTCGATATCGATCGTTCGTCACTGCAAGGCGGTCTTGGTGTCGGTGCTGTTGGTGCCGGCACGACGCCGGTGCCGGGTGTCGTAGCACAGTTTCACGCGACGGACGCGATCTTCCAACCGCGTATCAACGAACACGCCACATCCGCGCGCAGCCACGCCGTTGACGCAGCGGTCAACGACACGCTGCTCGAAGGTGCGCTGGCCTACCTGGAGTTGCTGAAATCTGAACAGCTTCGGGCCGTGGCAAACGAGACGCTTGTCAATGCCAACGAACTTGCGGAGCTGACGAAAACTTTTGCCGACACGGGCCAGGGGCCTCAAGCGGATGCTGACCGAGCGAAGACCGAGGCAGCAATTCGTACGAACGACACGGCTCGTGCCGAGGAGGCGGTCGATGTGGCAAACGCTCGCCTTGTGGAAGCGCTCAGCGCAGATCCTTACACGCGGATTGTCCCCACCGAACCAGTTGTCGTGCCGCTGCATTTAATCGAACCGGACCTGGAGTCCCGCGAACTGCTGGCAATTGGTTTGTCAAATCGCCCCGAATTGGATGAGGCACGTCACCTCGTTTGTGAAGCTGTCAATCGATACGAGCGCGAACGCTACGCGCCGTTGTTGCCGAGCGTTTTGTTGGGAATGAGCGAAAGTTCCTTCGGTGGTGGCTTAGGCAGAGACGTTCGCAATTCGCGACACCGCTTTGATTTCGACGCCGTTGCTTATTGGGAATTGCGAAACTTCGGCTTCGGCGAGCGTGCGGCGCGTGATGAGCGATGGTCTGTCTACGAGCAGCGACAGCTACAAGAAGTTCGTTTGATGGACCAAATTGCGCGAGAGATCACTGTTGCGCACGCACAAGTTCGGTCGAGAAAAGGGCAAATTGTAGTCGCCGAATCTGCCGTCAAAGCTGCGACCGAGTCTTACGATCGCAACACGAATCGGATTAAAGAGGGCGTGGGCTTGCCAATCGAAGCACTTCAGTCGATTCAAGCCCTTGACCAGGCTCGCCGAGAGTACGTCCGCACCGTGGTTGATTACAATGCGGCTCAGTTTCGCTTGCATCGGGCCTTAGGGTGGGCAATCCAGTGAGGTGGCGGTCAGAATGGCCATTGCTTTGACGAAGCACGAGCCTGCCTCAAAGCCAAGTTATCAAAGAGCTGTTGGACGTCCAACTTCTGTGACTCGCCAGCGAGAGGGGATCAGTCGCCGGGGCAGCTTGGCCTGATAGGAACGTGGATCACCGTCGGAACGTCGGCGGAGAGAGCAGCACGTAAGGCACCGGGCAACTGCTCTCTTTTCTCGACCCGCACACCCCGGCAGCCGAAACCCTCGGCAACGGTGTCCAATCGTGTGGGGCCGAGCAAGCTGTAGAGCGGTGCGCCGTAATCTCGTACGTGACCCGACACCGAAATCCCCCACTGCTGGTCGTCAGCAACGACGGCGACGAAGGCAAGGCCTTGTCGCGCGGCGCATTCCAGCTCGGCAATAGTGAAAGTGAACGAGCCGTCGCCTGAGAGCAGGATCACTGGGCGGTCAGGATGGAGTGCGCGGGCGGCCATCGCGCCGGGAACTCCCCAGCCAACGACGCCACTAGCACCGCAAGTTACCCAATGACCGGGATAGCGGCCAGGCAATAACTGGTGGAACCATTGGCCGATGTTGCCTCCGTCGACGAGCAACAGAGAATCATCGCTGAGCACTTCGAGGATGTCGAGGACCACGTCGCGCCCATTCAATCCAGCGGGCAACTTGTCCGCAGCCGCCAGGCAACGCTGTCGATACTCGTCACGGCGTCGTGCAGCTTCTGCCAACCAAACGCCGGTCGGCTTGCACCCTGCGCTGCGGCAGGCTTCAGTCAATTGAGCGAGTATTGTCCGAGGTGAGCCCTGGATGCTGAGTGACATCTCCCGTCCGCGCCGCAGACGCAACTCGTCCGCATGGATCCGAATCACCGAAGCGTCCTCGCGCACGATAGGGGGCGACAGTTGGCCGACGCGGTAATCGAACTCAGCACCTGCCAAGATGATCAGGTCTGCATCGGGCAACAGTCGGGCGCCGCCCGAGGCGGCTCCCACGACTCCCATAAATGTACCGGCCGGCTCGACAATGGTGCCGCGATCCCAGATCGGTACGACAGTGGGGATCTGTTGTTGGTCGGCAAACTCAGCAAGGACTTGCTCACCGCCTGCGTAATAGACGCCGCTGCCCGCAACAAGGACGGGATGTTCGGCGCGCCCGATCAACTGGACCGCCTCATCGATCGACTGCTTCTCCGCCGCGCCTGTCGGTCTGACGTCACCCGATCGCACCTGGGACCTCGGTACGCTCGCCACGTCAATTTCCGCTGCCGCCACATCCATCGGCAACGCCAGATGCACCGGACCCGGCCGTCCGGACGTGGCCGCAACGAACGCCTCGTGCACGATCTGGCCGATTTGCTCCGGTGCGTCGACGAGCCGTGCGTATTTGCAAATCGGAGCTGCCATGGGGACTGGGTTGAAGTCTTGAAAATCCCCGTATCCGAGACGGGCCAGGGGCGTGATGCCGGTGATCAGTAACATCGGGGCACCGTCCAACGCAGCATTTAGGACTCCGGTCAGTGCGTTTGCGTGCGCCACAGCGCCGCTGACCGCGCACACACCCACTCTGCGACTCAGCCGTCCGGTGACCTCTGCCATGTAGCCGGCCGCCTGTTCGTTGCGGACGCCGATGACCCGCATCCCTCCTCGTTGACAGGCGAGATAGAAAGGATCCAGTCCGTGGCCGTTCAATGTGGCAACCGACGTTACTCCCCGTTCCCGCAATTCCGCTACCAAAACATCGGCTACCGTCATGGATCGACCTCGCTTACATGCCATTGGTGCGACGGATGAACTCTGTCGCCATCGCCGCAACTCTCGGACTCACCGTGGT
>NYXM01000208.1 GCA_002685655.1 Planctomycetaceae bacterium | reverse complement strand
GTCAGTGGTGTCATCGAGTCGGTTGCTCCGGTCGTGATGACGTTGGCCGATAATAGCGAAATTGAAATCTCTCCCGATGTCATGAAAGAGGCGATCGCGCTGGGATTGGTCGCCCTACAGTAGTCACGAAAAATGCGTTTGGGTCGCTGATTCGCCTCATTGCATTGGAAGGCATTTTGAACTTGTTGTGACTTGCCGATGCCTGAACCACAGGCGACGTACGACCACAGCCTGAGACCACAACCTGAGAAAAGACCTGCCGTACGCCGTTTCCGTTTGTTTGAGGAACGATCGACAATGATTGCCAGCGTTCAGGAGATGTGCAAACAAAAGGGCTTGTCGCTATTGGAACTGGCCGACCGGTCTGGATTGGACTTGCCGAAAGTCCGTGCGATTTTTCAGAGTCGTTGGACACCGTCGCCGCAGGAACGAGAACGAATCGCGACGGCGCTCGAAGTACCCCAGGATGAGATTGCCTGGGGACACAATACGCCGATTCAGCACATCTACGGCCATGGACCTGGGTGATCGAATTAGTCGAGCCCCTTATGTTCAACGTCCTTCCAATAGCGCTGAAATGCGTCTTTCTCAAAAAAGTCCGGGCTGTTGTCGATGTCGTGACATTCCACACACTTCTTTTCGGCTGCGTCGATCGGGAGCCGCATCGACTTGCGCAGCGCCTCGAGCGTTGACTCGTCCACAGCGGTTGTTCCTTCTTCCGCGTCCACATGGGCCGAGCCGGGACCGTGGCAGTTTTCGCAGCCGTTGCCGTGCAGTTCGATGGATTTTTCCAGATCCAAGTAACCGCTCGTGTAAGGAAAAAATCGCTTTGGATTCCAACCGGTCACATGGCAGCTGAGGCATTCAGGATCGAAATGACGTTGGATTTCGGCCCGTTCGACTGGATTAGCAAGCGAATCGGTGGCGCTCGCGTGCGGCGTTTGCTCCCAAGAGGCAAATGCTTCGGTATGGCATTCGCCACACTTTTCTGATCCAGTGAACTTGTTTCCACTGGGGTGTGGAACCGATCGCAGCCCTAGTCCCGATAGTCCCACGGTTTCCAGTTGATTCTGATACGATTTGAGCAATTTCAGCATTTCGGGTGAGTCTTTGAATGTGTCATCGAGCGGGACGCGCTGATAACGCAGTGGTGTTTCTTCTTCGTCGAACACTCCAATCACCCCAGCAAACATGCCTTTGGTGCCGGACTGCACAAACATGGCCTTCGTGCCGTCGATTACTTCTGGCTGATAAAGTGGATCTGTGCTATCTCCAGGGGCACCGGCGGACACGACGACGTGAAATTGAGGAAACTCGCGGGCCAACTTCTTCGATTCCGCCACGGAGGTGTGGGCCAACAAGACCAGCATGTCGCAATTGGCGGCCTGCAGCTTTGGCATGACCGACCGCAAGCCTTCGGCTGGATCCTTGAACAGAACGTCGTCTCGCGAAACGTCCTCTTGCCACCGCTCGCCAACGATTGCCGTGACGCCAATCTTCTTGCCCCCTTGTTCAATCAATTTGTGGTCAGGCATGAGGGACCAATCGAGCACCGCGGCATTGGCACAAAGAAAAGGCGTCGCTTCACCAGCGAGCGGGACGGTGGCGGCAACCAGTTCGTCGACGGACAGGCGGAGGTCGTCGGCACCCAAAACGATTGCCTGATAGCCGATCGTTTTTAGGCCTTCGAGCGTCATGTGAAACTTGATTTCGGCTTGCCGGCCGAATCGCCGTACTTGGTTGCCGGCGTCAAGACCAATGATCGGCCAACCTCGCGCCGTCATTTTTTTTACTAGTGTATGACGCCGAGCTAATCCGCCTTTCTGATTCGCCAACGTCGTACAGCCGCACGGTTCGATGTAGCCATGCTGTTGCCCCGTCACCAACAGTACCACACTCGGTGTGCTCCAGCCGTCAAATTGCTTTCTCGCTAGTGGTGACCTGGAATCGGGTTCGTCGTCCGAATTAGGGATTGGTGGAGCTGTCGCCAGCGCGTTGGGATCGAGCGCGTTGGGATCCAGCGCGTTGGGATCGAGCGCGTTGGTTGCGGCCAACTCGCTCGCTGTCGCCTCGCCTCCGGGCAACGTGGTATTAGCTGAATCGCTGGTTGTCAGCCGATGCGGTGGGTGTTCGGTCGCCGTCACCGCAACACTTCTGGATCCTCCGGCAGGCTCGGCCACCGTTGGAACTCCGGATCTGCGTTCACGCCCGCAACCCGCGGTCAACGCCATCACGACCATCAGCGCAAATCGGAAGCCTGCAGCGTATCTCATGGACCTACCTGTCATGTCTTCTCCATCCCTGTATCGACACGTCGATAACCGAGAAGTGGCCATCCTTGTGCCCAAGTCGTAACGTGCGACGACGTGTCTGCTGTTCTGTGGCCCTCGCTATTCAATCGCAAAGCTGACATAAATCGGCAGCTGTTTGGCCGATGGGTGCGTCGTTTCGATATTGACGACACCGACCTTGCCTTGTTGTGATCCGAGTCGATTCACCGGCGGTGCACCCTTGGGAATCGTGATGGTGAGCGGATAGAGGGAGCCGCTCCCCAGGATCGTCGGTTTACCGATCGTTGCTGTTAGCACATTTGCGGGGTCAATTGTCCCAACGGACAATTTCACTTCGTCACGATAGGGTCCACGAATGCGGATCTGCAATGTGGTCGAGTGGTCGACGGTGCTTAGGATCGAGCGAAATTGCACCAAGCTACTTTCTTTGTTGAAATCGTTGCCTCCGATCAGCACGATGTCACTGACGACGATAGCTTGGATCACTATCTCTGCCACGGCTGATTGGTCACCCATTTGAGCCGTGGTCCGCAGTACTTGTCTGACCGGCCCCAGTGGTCTCCCCCGTGTCATAGTTAACCTCGCTTGAACAGCCGACTTTGCACGGGGTTCTTCGTCTTTGAATTCGTCGAGTTCCAGCGGCGTCAACTCAAGGCTAAAATGTTCGGCCGATTCTTTGGTGATAAACTCTTGGGCAACAATCTCGATCGGATCATCATCGTAACCATAGATACGGAAGTCGGTGGAAACGTCTTCCCCCGCCGCAATACTGCCTAGCGAGATTTCCTGTCTCGAAAACCCGATCGACTGCCCAACGAAGCCAGTGATGGTAAACCGAATCACCAGGTTGTCCGGATCGGAAGTTCGCATTTCGACGTGTTCCGCGAACTCGGGACCGTCTTTGTGTGTGGTGTAATTGACCTTGAATTCAAACTCCTCACCAGACGGCACGTCGGTCTGATCGAGTTCGGTTGTGATGCATAGGCCACAGCTCACCCCTTCCAAGTCGACGGTCAAGGGTGCCACACTCTCGTTACGGATCTTGAAAGTGCAGGTGCCTGTTTGTTTCTTCTCAAGTGTCCCAAAATCGAAAGTGCTCTCGCCGACGACGACGGCGCGAGGTGTAACAGCGGGCTCTTGAAGCGATCCGTCCAGATCTTGATCGGTGTAACTGGCTTCAAATCGATCTCCAACTCGGACCGTCTCATAGCAGGTCAATCCCAGGCCAATTAGACAACCCAAGGCGGCAGTTGCGATTACGATCCACGACGTACGCATCGTTGCGACACTCCAAATCAGGGGGGCTCGAGTCACCTACCAAAAATCAGGGCATACGATCATCAAGGGGCGAAGTAGCCGATTGTTATCGGATCCGGTTTCGCACGTCAATCGTGACTCGCCGTCGGCGCTGCATTTGAACCCAATTGATTACGCAGGAAACGCATCGTCTGTTCGGCATTTTCCGCCGGTCCTCGCGGCTGCTGCGGGAAACTCATTGGTCCCGGGTCGGATATCGGCTGAACGTCGAGTTTTTGTTCGCGGTGCGGGTTCAGTTTGTCCAACTGGAGGGCTGTTTCCGCCTTTGCTAACGCGTTTTCAGGGTCTTCTGCCAGAAACGCTGCCCATGCCGCGTGGGCTCGTCCCAAACTGTCGTTGGGGTACAGGGTCTCGGCCTGGCGGTACGCCGCCAACGCGGCCTGAAGATGTTCCTGTCGATTGTTGACGCGAAAAGCGACCACCTGCCAATCGCCCACCTGTAACTGCAATTTGTTGGCCCGTGGGTTCCGCCTGAGCATCTGCTCCACCGCTTCGTCGAATGCCGCCCCCACGGTCGGATTGGCTGTGCGAATCCACTGTTCATGCCGCAAGGCTGCCAGCTGCAGCCATGGCTCGGAGGAATGCGGATCAGCGGCCGCGGCGTGCTGAAGTGTTGTCTCAGCGTGCTCAATTCTCCCGAACTGGCGGGCTGCGTTCGCTTCGGCAAGATAAGCCTGGCTGCGGAGGATTGGGATATAGGCAGTCAGGTAACAGAGCACCAGCAACAGCCCTGCGACACCCACCAGCCCCCACACGACGACCCGCGGTCTCAACGGTGCCGGTCGCTCTTGTTCAACCATGTTCAACGACACGGCCAGCAAGAGCCACAGTGTCAAACTGACGCCGGCGAAGCTGATCCCACCCGCTGCCAGAAGATTGACCAACAAAACCACAACCGCACATAGCAATGTGGGAAGGCTCAGCTGACCATGCCTCACCCAAGTGTGGCAGGCGACCAGCGCCACAAGTCCCAGCGGAAATGCGACCAGAAACAGTGCGAATTCGGGCATGTAGCCAACGAGAAACCCGCACGGGAAATATGCGATCAATATCCCGATGGCCGCACCCAAATAGACGAACCAAGCATCGTCATCGCCGCTGGTCGCCATCGCCGTTTTCGATTCCGCTTTCGTCTTCGCAGCAGTTGGCCTCGGCACATCAGCCGACTGTGGTGTCGTCGTTTGCAACGCCTTTCGTACTTGAAACGCAAAGACGAGCAGTAGGGCAAGCAGAGCACATGCAGCCGGTGTCCCGGCGGTCGCCCAGACCTCCAGCAGAAAATTGTGAGGGTCGGCAATGGTCTCGCTGGCGGCAGGTAGTTTGTAAGCCGTGTAATACTGCTGAAAATTGCCGGGTCCGCAACCGAGCCAAGGATAATCGGCAATCATGCCGGCGGTAGCCTGCCAATACTCGACACGATACTGCAGCGATTTGACTGATTCGGTCAGCACAGGCATATCGAGTGCGCCCATGATCATGCCGAAAAACACCAACAGGATTGGGGCGGCGACACAGCCTGTCAGGATTCGCCAGTCGGGCCGCCAGCCTCTTTGTCGGACGTAGATGGCCAGCAAGCCCAAACCGAATACGGTTGCCAGCCAGGCGGTCCGGCTCTTGGTGAGCATCCAGCAGCCCGCTACCAACACGGCGCAAAACAGAAGGCCGGGCACGATACGCCATCTGAGCTTCGCGTCTTTCCAACTTGACCAGGCAGCTCCGATCGCAATCAGCAGCCAGGGCGAAAGGAACCCGGCCAGAGAATTGGTCAAGGTGAATGTGGCGAGCGGTTCGGTACTGTACAAGCGATACTCGAATAGTTTTCGAGCCGGAGAACCGGGAGGCGCTACGATGCCAGCTGCGGCGAGCATTGCATCAGGATTCGCCTCGTAGTCTCTCCGCGAGTTCGGCATGCTAATTTTGTACTGGTAATAACCGTGCCCGGACAGACATACCGCCATCGCCAGCATGACGGCAACCATGGCGCGACGTTGGATTTCGCTGCGGATGACTTCGCGGCAAAGAAAAAACGCAATCCCAAAACTGATCCACTGCCAGACCGTGTTGATCATGGGGCGTGGATGCCCTTGCGAGCGCATGATTACGGTACTGATGACGATCAGCACCAACAAGATCCCGAATACGCAAGCCGTGGAGGCGGCGTAGAGCGAATAGTCTTTGCGGAGCATCTTCGCGGTGCACCACGCGACCAGCAATACAAGCCACAGCATGACGAGTACGATGCCGGTTCCCTCGGAGGCGGCGGCCTCGCTGGGAAGCAACAAAGTTGCCACAAAGAGCGCTGCGAGCCAGGCCAGCCATAGCCTCTGCAGTCGTAAAGCGACTGACGCGGCGGACGCAGCCGTCGGTTTTGCCTGCGATTTGTGTAAACGTCGTTTCACTCGTTCAGTTTTCGCCGCGCCGAAGTTTCCAGGATAGCGATCAACAGTAGGACACATGAGATCATCGAAATCACCACGATCGCGCCCATTAAGTCTAATCGGTGCAGAAGCACCGCGCCCAATCCGCAGGTGGTCGTCATGAGATAGACCGTGAGTACTGCTTGTGTTTTCGTCAAACCGAGCTCGACAAGCCGATGTGAAAAGTGATTCTTGTCTGCGTGAAAAGGGCTCTCGCCGGATCGAACCCGGATCCAGATCACCGTGATCATGTCGTACAAAGGTACGGCCATGACACAAAGCGGTGCCAGGATTGCCAACGGTGCTTTGCTTTCATAGCCGGTATACGTTGCCAACAGGGTAGCGACGGCAATGCAAAACCCGATGAAGTAGCTGCCGGCGTCGCCCATAAAGATTCGCGCGGGCGGCCGGTTGTGCCAGAGAAATCCTAGTAGCGACCCAACCAGGACCAACAAAAAACCCGCCACGAAAAGTTGCGGTTGCTTGGTGATTGGATCGGGAGAAATCAGCATCACTGTCGCCAGCAGGGCCGAAGAAATGCCCGCCACACCAGCCGAAAGTCCGTCCATGTTGTCCAGCATGTTGAAGGAGTTGATCAAGGCGACAATCCAGATCGTCGATAAGCCCATCGAGATGATCCAGCTCAGACGAGGCAAATCGATGAAGGCCGTCAACCGCCAACCCTGTGTGACGACACAGAACGCAGCCACGGCGAATTGAATCGAAATCCGCACCCGCCAATCCAAGCCGCGTCGATCGTCGATCAAACCGACGACCATCAGAATTGTGGCACCACCGAGCAGAACCCAGAGCCCAGCCGATCGATCCAAGAGACCGGTGAGATGCGGACGAGCGAACTCGGGCAAGAGGTCGCCAATCGCCGGGCTGTTGATCGCCACGATCAAAATGACTTGTCCGACGAGAAACGGAATCAGCACTCCGATTGCGATACCGATTCCGCCACCCATCGGTGTTGGCGTTAGATGGACTTTGCGTTCGTTCGGCCGATCGATCAATCCCCAGCGGGGTGCCAATCGCCGAGCGGCGAAAGTCGCCAGCCAAGCAACCAACATGCTTGGCATGATCGCCCCGCCCACAAACCAAATCGTCGATTCCAGATTCATGGGTGGCGATCAGCAAAGGGCGTTGAAATCTGCGGAGGACAACGAACAGCGGTGCGAGAATTCGCGGCACGTGCTGCCTGACATGGTCGCCATCTCCAGGGCAGGACAAATGGCACAATGCCAGAGACAGGTCGCTGCCTTTGATAAGTACGTTGCACGGATGATTCTGTTCGTTTCTCCGATTATTGCGGTGGATTAGGTTGCTCACGCAGTTTCTTACGAAGGAATTCTCGGCAGCGCGAAAAGAAATCGTGATATTCGCAACGCTTGTAATCGGGATAGGTCCAGGGCCGATCTCGCCAACGACCAGCGTGATAGAACAGCGTGACCTCGGCGAAAACTCCGGCACCCAGATAGATGCGATGATCACGGTCCTTGGTTGTCGCCAGCACCAACTTGGCCTCTGTGATGTAACCCGGATCCAGGTTTAATGGTCGCGGTTCTGGCCAGTCATGTTCACGAGCGTATTCGTCTTCCCATTGGTTGGTTTCGAGCTTGATCTCGGCAAGGCGGCCTGGGTCCGCAAGATGTTCAAATGCCAGCAGTTGTTTCTTCAACGCCGGCCCCATCGTCTTCTCATAATACGGAGTTTCGTCGAAATCAAACACGTCGCTCGTCAATGCCAACGGGCTCCAATCCTGTCCGGCACGTGTCCGGCTCCAATTCAAGGCCGTTTCGTAACGGCTAAACACGGCCATGACCAGGAGGGTCGGGCGTGGTTTGCGAATCTGACCCATGAGTGGTTTACGTGTTCCTAATACGCCTTGGCGAAAACTCCACGTCGATTGGTCGGCTTACCGGTAAAGATGCAAGTACCTTCTTCTTGACGATCTGCCAATGAAACGCAACGAATCGTCACTTTCAGTTTCTTTAGAAGCTGCTGTACAGATGGATCTTCGACAAAACAACATGAGGCGAAGCCCCCGTGAATCTCTGGTTTGTTTGGATTCTTCGCGGTGAAGTACGCCTTGAAGTCGTCTACGTTGTCAATCACTCGCGAGTTGTCGTCGCGCAGCTTCTTGGCTCTGGCAAACAGGTTCTCTTGGATTTCGTCCAATGTCTTCCCGATGTTGGCCACAAACTCGTCTCGTGAAGAGGACGCTTTTTCGCCGGTGTCTCGGCGGCCGACAAAGACCCCATTCTTGGCAATGTCTTTGGGGCCAACTTCGACACGTAGTGGCACGCCCCGCTTAATGTGATACCAGTTCTTCTCGCCGCCTCGCAGGTCGCGATCGTCAATCATGACTTCGACATGACCGTCCGAAAACGTCTGATTGGCCAGTTCCTTTTTCAGCGACTCGCAGTAAGGTAGCACCGTGGTTCGGTCCTCGTCGCTTCGGCAGATTGGCAGAATCACGACGTGCTTGGGTGCCAGACGTGGCGGCAAGACAAGGCCATCGTCGTCAGAATGCGTCATGATCAAGGCACCAACCAATCGCGTCGAAACACCCCACGAAGTAGTCCAGCAGAACTCCTCTTCGCCTTCCTGATTTTGGAAGCTCATCTCCTGAGCACGTGAAAAGTTCTGTCCAAGAAAATGCGAAGTGCCGGCCTGCAGAGCCTTGCGATCTTGCATCATCGCTTCGATCGACAGTGTCTGTACGGCGCCGGGGAATCGTTCGTCAGCTGTCTTTTCACCTTTGATGACCGGCATCGCCATGTACGTTTCCGCAAACTCGGCGTAGACGTCCAGCATCAGTCGAGTTTCGTCCAACGCTTCTTTTTCGGTAGCGTGTGCCGTATGGCCTTCTTGCCAGAGAAATTCGGTGGTTCGCAGGAACATCCGCGTCCGCATCTCCCACCGCACGACGTTGGCCCACTGATTGATCAAAAGAGGCAAATCGCGGTACGACTGAATCCATTTGGCGAACATCACGCCGATGATCGTCTCGCTGGTGGGCCGGACAACCAGTGGTTCCTCCAACTTGCCTTTCGGCTCTAGTCCGCCCTCAGGTCCAGGTTCCAGGCGGTGGTGCGTGACGACCGCACACTCTTTGGCGAATCCTTCCACGTGTTCAGCCTCTTTTTCCAGGAAGCTCATCGGGATGAACAGGGGAAAGTAGGCATTTTCGTGGCCCGTCTCCTTGAACATGCGGTCCAGCACACGCTGCATGTTTTCCCAGATCGCCCAGCCCCAAGGCTTGATGACCATGCAGCCACGCACCGGAGAGATTTCCGCCAGATCAGCGGCCCGCACAACCTGTTGGTACCATTCGGGATAGTCATCTTCGCGTGTTGGGCTAATCGCGTTCTTGGCTTTCTTGGCCATTCGTGTTTCGTCTTTCGCTGCGGACTTGAAGTTCAGCCGGCATTCTAGGGAGTTCCGTACGGCATCGGCAATATCCGTTTGAAAATGGCACATCTCGCTGCACCGGAGAGGCTTTGAATTTATCTGACTTCGTGTTGTCGCCATAGAAGTTGGCACGCTCCGTGCGCCATAACCCTTCCAAAACCACACGTTTTGAATTAGTGACTGGCGGGCGGCACACGGAGTGTGCCTGCTACCTTATGAATTCACAAGATCGGACCTTCGTCGCGGCTTGCGACTATCCAGTGATCGACCTAGAATCGACGGGTTTCGCACGCTCTCTGCCTGGAAAGTAGGACCCATGTCGCGCCGCTTCATCGCTCAACTTGGTGAGAACGAGAACCTCGACGAGGTTTTCCTGGTTGCCGAAAAGCAACTTCGAGCCAATCGCAACGGTAATCTCTATCTGCAAGTTCGCTTGACAGACAAAACCGGGTCCATGATCGGAATGATGTGGAATTCGAATGATCGCGTGTACGCGAGTTTTGAGACCGGCGATTATTTGCGAGTGGAAGGCGCGACGCAAGTCTACAACGGCAACCTTCAGGTCATCTTGAACCATGTCGAAAAGACCGTGCTTGAGAAAGTAGACGAAGCCGACTTCGCAACTCTGACGACCGACGATGTCGATCGGTTGGTGGCGAGTGTCAGCAGGCACCTGCGTGCACTCGGAGACCATCACCTGCACAATCTTGCCGAGTGCTTTTTGATGGACGAGACGTTCATGGCCAAGTACTCGACGGCACCTGCCGGCATCAAGCTGCACCATGCCTATAAAGGCGGCTTGATCGAACACGTCATCAGTTTGATGGACCTGTGTGCCTCCGTCGGTGCTCACTACGGTGTCGTGGACACGGATCTATTGGTCATGGGGGCATTCCTCCACGATGTGGGCAAAATCGATGAGCTGAGTTTCGAGCGCGAACTTTCTTATAGCGACGCCGGACAGATGATCGGACATGTTGTCCAGGGCGTTGGAATTCTGGATACGAAAGTAAGAGAAGCGGAACAGTTATCGGGCGAGCCGTTTCCAAAAGAACTTCATTTGCGTTTGCAGCACATGATTGTCAGCCATCACGGCCAATACGAATATGGCAGCCCGAAATTGCCTATGACGCTTGAAGCGATCACGCTGCATTTTCTGGATAACTTGGATTCCAAGATCCAGAGCGTGACTCAGATCATCAATGAAGATGCCAACGCCGATAGCAACTGGACTTCCTACAATCCGGCGTTGGGCCGCAAATTGTTCAAAACGATCGAGAGCGAACCGCGAGTAGAATAGCACTCGCCGCTGGCGCCGTCCGCTCAAAAGTTTGCCCCGAGTTTTCAGCTTTGACGGGTCGATCGGCATAGTTCTTCTTGGATCTCACCCGTGGCGGTGGAAAGCTTTGCCATGTTGGCCTTCCGCCCCAAATGCGTCAGCGTCTCGCTGGCGCGGTCGTGGACCGCCGGCAAGGCGATCAACAAGAGAATTGAGATCCGTCAAACCGTTGGCATCAAAGGGAGGATTATTCGCATAACCAGGATTACACGCAGAACGCCTCGCTGGAAAGGCCAAGAGGTACTGCCACGCGGCACGATTGCGGGCGTCGCCCTCGATCCGGGCGACCTATAGTTGGGAAACCGTTTCGCGCCACCATTGTGGGAAGGCCGATTTGTTCGAAGACCCGGATTTCCATGACGATGTCACACCAACGTCCTTTGTTGCCGAGCGTGAAAACCACTCTTGTGACGTTCAAGAATCACTATTGGTTGTGGGTTCTGCCCACCTTGGTGATGACCATCGGTGCCGCAGGCTACGCCATCGTCCGTCCAGAGGCGTGGTCGTGTTCACAGGCACTTGTGGTTCGGGAAGAAGCGTCTGGCAACGACCAGCGACTGGGGCGTTTTGATAGTGTGGATTCCATGAAGGCCTTTCAGGAGACGATCCTGGAAGTCGCTCGTAGCCGTGACGTGATCGCCGCTTCACTCAAGAAAGTGGCACCACCCGCCAATCACTCATCGCCGGGGGAATGGCCGACCGTCGACGACATCGAAGCCATGCAGAAACATGTCACCGTTAGTGCACCAAAAGGTGCCGAGTTCGGTCGTACGGAGGTCATCTACATTGGCGTCATCGGGCATGGCCGTCAAGATGCACTCGACCGCAATGCCGCATTGTGTGACCAGGTGCAGAAGGAGTTGTCCAATCTCCGTAACACGAAAGCTGGTAGTGTGATCGTTGAATTGGAAGAGTCGTTGCGTCTTGCGACTCACGAGTTGAATGATGCCACCGAGAGGTTGGAGACCATGGAACGAGAGGTCGGCAACGATCTGGGCGAACTGCGGAGCTTGAATGAATCCGGTGCCGGCAGCAGCAACCTGCGGGCGGCATTGAATGAAGTGAAGACCGAATTACGACAAGCCACATCCGCCATGGAAGCAAACCAACAACTCCACGATCTTCTGGTGCGTGCACAGGACGATGCGAATGAACTACTCGCCACCCCCAGCCGGCTCTTGGAATCGCAGCCCAGTCTCCGACGTCTGAAGGAAGGGCTGGTTGACGCTCAGTTGCGAACCGCGAAATTGCGAGGCAAGATGCGCAACGGTCATCCACTTGTCGTTTCAGCCGAACGGTCTGAAGACGAGGTCAGACAGAACTTGCACGCTGAAATTGCTTCCTCCTTGCGTGGCCTGGAAGGTGATGGCGGAGTCGTCAAGCAACGCCTCGATGCACTCACCGAGCAGCACGCTGATCTACAGGCACGACTGAATCGCGTTGCAGGCTTGCGTGTCAGATATAGCAATCTGGTAGACGACGTTCGGCAACGGAACGAGATCATTCAGCAAGCGCAACGTGATCTGGCCGATATGCGGGCCAGCCGTAACGCTGCACTTTCGACCAGCCTACTGACTCGGTTCAACGCGCCGGTAGTGGGTGATGTACCAGATGGGCCAGCAACGGTGATCGTCATCGCCGCCGGGTTGGCTGGCGGTCTAGCCACCGGTGTTGGATTGGTGTTTCTCCTTGTTCCGCCCGGTGGAGTCAAGGGCCGCCGATGGGCAGACTATCTGGAAGCCGGCCGTCGCGCGACGGACCGGTTACTCGGCCGCCGAGCATCAGACGACGGAAACTCGCAACAAAGTTCCAGCAAAGTGGCCGGTGATGGCGGGCGAGAGACGCCACGGCCCGACAAGAATCAGCAAGAGGCTCCGCTGGATGATGGGACACTTGTGACACGTGCGGCAACAGAAAACGCACGTCGAGCAGCCGACCATGATGAACGCGAACGCCGACAGACGCACGGTCGACGATCGGAAGATGGGATCCACCGGAGTTAATCAGCCGCCAACCTGCGGGCTTTGATCGAAAACATGTAGGGAATCCGATCACGCAACCTGGCATTGACCCAACAGCCGGGTTCGATTTCACGCATACCTTCCCCCAGTTGATAAGCGCTGTAGGGAAACTCGTGAAAAAGTTCGATCTGAAGGCGCTGATTGCGAATTGCGTTGATCACGTCACTCAACGTGTGGTTCCACCAGTGTTCTCGTTGCGGTTCATGTGGTTCGCCGTCAGTATACGTGTGTGTCGAAACAACCTCGTCCGGCGTGTCGCGGGGGAAGTACGAATTCTGAATCTCGCCGTCGTCATTGAATTGGCTATAGAAGGGATGGAATTCGAGCAGGTAGAGAATGCCGCCGGGCTTCAAATGGTGATGGACCACGCGCGCCCAGCGATCGAGATCCGGCAACCAGCCGACCACGCCGAAAGACGCAAATACGATGTCGAATTGTTCGTTCAATTCGCTGGGCAGATCGTAGATGTTGTGACAGAGAAACTTCGCAGACAATTTCAGAGACTCGGCGAGCTGACGAGCGGCGGCGATCGAATGGTCTGAGAAATCAACACCTGTCACTTGGGCACCCAGACGCGCCAACGATAGTGTGTCTTGCCCAAAATGACATTGCAGGTGCAGCAGCGACCGCCCCGCTAGGTCGCCAATTTCCTCCTGTTCGATTCCGCAGAGCGTCGTCCGACCGGCTTTGAAGCCGGCCATGTCATAGAAAGCGGACTTTAAGTGAATCGGTGTACGCTTGTTCCAGAGAGCGCGGTTGTCCTCAAAAAAATCTCGTTCTGACATTGTACGTATCGTCCCCATTCTTCGGTGACGAGGATATTGATGGTTGCAAACGGAATCAAAACAGCAGGCATGATTCCATCGACCCTCAGGATGTTACGCAACGTTAGAGACTACACGTTCATGGGACTTCCGGCCGGCCGGTTGTTTTTCCGTATGAAGTGCGGACTAGCCGGAATCCACATAGTCGAACCACGAACAGCGATGCGAGCAAGACCGTTGCCTCGACGATCATCATTGTGATCCAGAACCACAATTCGCCCTCTTCGAGAGAATACGTTGGAATACAGGCCGTTAGCAATCCAATGAACAAGACCACACAACTGCGAAGGATCAGATGTGCTCGTCCCAGCAGCGCCCAGACCGAAGTTACACCGACCGACACAAAGCACAGACTGAGCGTCAGAATAAAGGCCAACTGATCCGCTCGTTGAAAGTACGGTTGTAGCCATCGTCCTATCCCAAGAATACAACCGATGACAAATGTGAGCAGCATCAAATGACGAATCGAGAATTGCAAGCCTTCCGCGCTTACCGAATTCGTCGCCATCGCTGTGCGCTCGAGTCGCGCCATGAACCACCGAACAACAAGCATTACTCCGGCTACGACTACCGTTGATAGAAAAACGAGCAAAAGGAGTTCCGAACCCCAATTGCCCAAACTGAAACAGAATTGTGGGCCGAGATAGGCCAAACCGATCGTGACGCCGACCAGTCGGATCGGCCATCCGAGCGTCGCCAATCCTCCCCAAATGCCAAGCAAACTGGTCTGGCTGAAGAACAAACCGACGTAGATCGCGAGTAAGATCTCGGGTGGACCATTCTCGGCGAAGAACCCAGTTGTCAGGCCGCAAAGAACATGGGCAAGTGCTAGAATCACGAGGGATAGTTTTTGATTCATTCGCGACACAATCAATGAGTTAGTTTCTTGCGATCAGCCCTCGTATGCCCGCGTGTACCGTCAATCTCGGGCCGCCAACGGGGAGAAGATCCGTCGCCACCGTTAACGAAGACAACTAGCGTTGAGCAGCGGTTGATTTTCCAACGGACTGCCCGTTGAAGCAAGGTGTGACCGAAGGCTCTCGGCACGAACATGGTGCTGGATGCCGACCCCGAGTTAGATGTTGCGTCGCTTGAATCAAGGAATCGACCGTACCGTCAGTTAGCCCGACTGGCCGGCCGGTGGGTCGGCGATGGCCGGTTCGAGATCGAACAGTTGACGTTTCCAGCGGAGGGCCTGGGCTCGCCAGGCCAGACGCGGGTAGTGGCAAAACCGAGAGCTTGTGCTGGCCCGGGTTCGCCATTTGGTCTTGTATGCCGACGGGGTCTCACCCAGGTCGAAGGTTCGGTCACCGTGTTGGCAGCCGTCACGAAGTGAGCGGGCCAGCAAGACGGCACCCGGTCCGGCCTGGGCGAAGGCTGGATCGAATCCGGTCCGTAACCCGTAAACGCCGTTCTGAAAAACGTAATCGTAACTAAACGCAATCGGTTCGTCGTTTAGCGTTAGCAGGTTGATTGATGCAGCGTGTCGATCTACGGCCGCACGATGGACGTCGCGAAGGAATCTCTGTACGGGCGCATCCGTCAAGGTGTTGCCCGAGGCGACGGCCGCCTGCCAGCTGCGGGCCGCGACCTGTTCGCACTGCTGGTAAAGATCCCAGCGCGGGTCGGTGGCAGTCGGACGGCAGTGGATTGAATCGAGCCGCCCATCGCTGGCGAGTCGTTTTTCGCTGCGTCGCACATTGTTGCGCAACTTGCTGGTCCGACTTGCCCAATATCTGCCCCAGCCGTCGCTCAGGTCAATCCACGATAGTTCGCAGGTTGCACAGCGGACTGCGGACAGGTCGACCTGTTGCAATGACGTTTCGGTCGCGGTGGCGACTGGACCCTCCGCCCACCGCAGATCAAGCACGTCCCAGTCGCGCGGGCGCCGCCGGAGCCAGCTCAGAGCGGACACGAGTGTTTCGCGTGGCTGCGGGCCGATCGGGCCGAACGATGTGCCCCAGTTGTCCAACGGATAACCGAGGACGCGGGCCGTTCCGATACGGGACTTCTCCCAATAGACGGCCAGGGGCAAAATACCGATCGGCCGCGTGCCGTCCTGCACGACGAAGACGCGCAACTGCTGCGAGTCGCCATGATGCCGCCAATAGACGGTCAGCCAATCCAGAGTTTGAAAGAATGTTGCCCGCGGCGTCTCCGCGAGCAAGCGGTCCCAATCATCCCGAAGGTCCGCTAGATCGTCCGGCGAGTCGACCAGACGCACGTCGTAGTCTGTCATAGGAAGCTCAATACGCATTCTTGCCGGAGACGACAACAGTCGCGGTTTTCAAAATGATCTTGAAGTCCATCCAGAGCGACCATTCGCGGATGTACTGCAGGTCGCATTGAATACGATTGACCATTTTGTCCAGAGTGTCCGTTTCGCCTCGCCAACCAAGCACTTGAGCCAGGCCCGTGATGCCGGGCTTGACTTTATGACGGAGCCTGTAGCCGGGGATCAAGCGTCGATACTGTTCATTGTGGGCGGTCGCGTGCGGTCGCGGTCCGACCAGAGACATACTGCCGTTAAGTACATTGAACAGTTGTGGTAGTTCGTCCAGAGACGAGCGACGGAGGAGTCCGCCCAGCTTGGTGACGCGGGCGTCGTTTGCGGTGGCCTGCTTCACGTTTGTATCATTTTCGCAGACCGACATACTACGGAATTTCCAGACGCGGATCTCACGGCCGTCGAGCCCGTAGCGCAGCTGGCGAAAGAAGACCGGACCTCGCGAAGTTAGTTTGATCAGGCCGGCGATCACCATCATGGGCAGGGCCGCGATCCCCAGAAAGGCCGTGGCCAGGCACATGTCGACGACTCGCTTGAGCAAGCCATCGACGCCGTAGAACGGGTTTTCGAAAACGCTGACGACAGGCAATCCATTAATGTCCGTCCATCGTGAATGCAGTAATTCGAAAACGAAAAAGTCAGGGACAATGTAGACCGAAGCTGTGGTGTCCGCCAATTGGTTGAGCAGTTCTCGTGTGCGTTTTTCAGCTCGCATCGGAAGCGTGATGTAGATGCGATCGACTTCTCCGCGACGGGCCAAGTTCACCAGCTCTTGGATTTTTCCCCGACGTTCGCCAACATCAAGGGGCAGCGGTCCGGTGCGTTTCGTGGGGCGGTCGTCATAGAATCCGGTCAACGTGAGACCGAATTCCGGCGAATCTTCCAAGTTGCGAGCCAGTCGGACGGCCAATTCGTTGACTCCAACGATGGCAAACTTGCGCGACCCGTATCCGTGTGATCGATACCAGCGCTGAAGGCAGCGAACGCTCAGGCGAGAGACGGCGAACAACGCCGAGATTGTGGTCAAGCCGATGCCCATTCCGACACGCGACATGTGATCTGTGTAGCGGGTCAAGAAGCCGGCGGCCAGCAAGATGCCGAAACTGTAGACCAGCGTCAGGACGGCGGTGGCGATTTCGCGATACGTCGCGACGCCACGCCAGTTGCGATAGAGTGCGGTGAATTCGCCAATGGTGAAGAGCACCAGAATCGTGATCGCAGCCGCAAGCCAGTACTGCGTATTGACATTCACGCGTGGATACTGGGCAGCGGCCAGGAAACCAAGCAGCACGGCAGCGGCATCTGAAACGCGCAGCAAACCGTCTGTCAGCGAGCGTTCTCTATGAATTCCAATGGGGGACATGGTTGATTCTGGCGGTTAATGGCCAGCCCGGACTTTCTGCCTGGCCGCAACGTCGTTGGGTGGCTTCGCAAACCAGGCTACGTCGGTTGCCTCGACGTTGCGGGAGCAACGTGAGGACTCGAAAATATAGGTCATGCCAACGGTGGTTGGGGGCAGATGGGTGGGCCGTGGTCTGTTTGCGAATCGTCGCAGTCGTTGCAGTCCAATCGATTGGCAACTCCTTTGCAATCGGGCGATTGCAAGATACAGTTCAAGCATGAACCAAAACGAACCAACACGATCAGAAGTCGAATCCGCCGTGCTCGCATACGTCACGGCACCTAACTATCAACCGGTTAAGCCCAAAGTGATCGCCAGGAAACTGGGTTTTTCCACCGATCAACATTCGCATGTCCGGCGGGCGATCAAACGGCTGGTCAAGCGTCATGAACTGGCCTGGGGTACGAAGCACCTGGTAAAGGTGGGGGCCAGGAAAGTCACTCCTGCGGGACCATCCGAGCAACCTCCCCAACCGGAACACGAAGCCGAAACGATACTCAACTTGTCCGCAGTCGACGAAAAGAAAGGCGACCGGACCGCACTGGAGGTTTCAGCTTCCGAACCGACTCGGACGCCGTTAGACATCGAAGCGGAAGCTCCCCAGGGTCGCAACAAGTCGGGTAGGGAAAAGAAGGCCAAGACGACCAGCGGCGTTTTCCGCCGCGCGGCGGCCGGTTTTGGTTTCGTCCGGCCACCGGGCGGCAGCCCTGAACGGCACGACGATATTTTTATCCCGTTTCACAAGACAATGGATGCGGCCAACGGCGACCTGGTGGCGGTGCGGTTAGACAACCGGTCTTTGCCGAAGCGCGAAGCGCGATTATCCGGCGCGATTGTCGAGATTATCGAACGTGAGACGCATTGCTTTGTGGGAGTCTACGACGAACGCGACGATTTCGGTTTTGTCCAAGTCGATGGCGGCGTTTTCGCGCAGGATATCTTTGTCGGTGATCCTGGTGCCAAGAGCGCCAGCCCGATGGACAAGGTCGTCATCGAGATGGTCCGCTTTCCATCACCGCGTCATGAAGGTGAAGCGGTGATTGTCGAAGTGCTCGGTCCACGCGGACAACCAAAAGTCGACACGCTGTCGATCATTCGCGAGTTCGACTTGCCTGAGGAGTTTTCCGAAGAAGTCATGGCGGCGGCACATGCGGAAGCGGAAGCCTTCGACGAATCGATTGGGGACGATCGAGATGATTTTACCGGTGCGACGGTGATCACAATTGACCCGGCCGACGCCCGTGACTTCGACGACGCGATTTCGTTGGAGCGATTGGAGAACGGACATTTTCGATTGAGTGTCCACATCGCCGATGTCGCGCATTTTGTGCAGCCAGGTTCGACTTTGGACGAAGAAGCCCGCGAGCGCGCGACCAGCATCTATCTTCCGGACATGGTGATTCCGATGCTGCCCGAAGTGATTTCGAACAATCTGGCGAGTCTTCAACCGGGGCGCGTCCGGTATGCGAAGACCGTGATGATGGAGTTCACTCCCGATGGGGAGCGTGTGGCATCCGAATACCGACGCGCCGCAATCAAGAGTGATCATCGTTTCACCTACGAAGAGGTTGACGAATTCTTGGCTGACCGTGCGCCCTGGGCTTCTCGGTTGTCACCGGAAGTGTTCACGCTGTTATCGGACATGCACGAATTGGCCATGACACTCCGCCGCCGGAGATTGGATGCCGGGGCCATCGAATTGACGCTGCCCGAGGTGAAGATCGATCTGGACAAGAAGGGACGTGTTAAAGGGGCGCATGTCGTTCAGAACACGGAAAGCCATCAGATTATTGAAGAGTTCATGTTGGCGGCAAACGAATCCGCGGCGGACCTCTTGCACGAAAAGAAATGGAATTTCCTGCGTCGGATTCACGAGACACCGGATCCGCGTAAGCTGCAAGCCTTGTCGGAGTTTGTTCGAGGGTTGGGGATCAAATGCGAGTCGTTGGAGAGCCGCTTCGAAATCAAACGTGTGGTCGAAGCCGTGGTCGGACAACCGGAAGAACGCGCTGTGCATTACGCAGTGCTGCGGAGCATGAAGAAGGCCCGATACGGACCCGATGTCGAAGCGCATTATGCCTTGCACAGCAAGAACTACTGCCATTTCACGTCGCCCATTCGTCGCTATCCCGATCTGACGGTTCACCGTATGCTGGACGCTTTGTTGGTTGCCAAGCGGCCGGCGGACGATTTTGACCAGATGGCCCTGCTCGGCGAACACTGTTCCGTGCGCGAGCAGCGCGCCGAACAGGCCGAACGGGAATTGATCCGTGTCAAGCTGCTGACCTATCTGAAAGAGAAAGTCGGCGAGCAGATGGATGCCGTTGTCACCGGTGTGACGAAATACGGACTCTTCGCGCAGGGGATCGAACTTCCGGCCGAAGGGCTGCTGCACATCAAGTCGCTGGTCGACGACACGTATGACTTCGAGCCACAATCGCACAGCCTGGTCGGCCGCCGCGGCAATACGTTTCGGCTGGGTGATCTGATCCGCGTGGAAATCGCCCGCGTCGATCCGGACTTGCGCGAGTTGGATTTTCGACTCGTCCACAAGACTGAGCGAGCCAAACCCAGGCGCTCTGCTGACAAGAAACGTGCCGGAAAGAGCAAGAGGGAAGGCAAGAAAGCCAGTAAGCCAACTTCAGGTAAGCTAACTTCAGGTAAGCCAGGCAAAGCCGCAAAGAAGAATAAGGGCGGGAAACGAAAGCCGCGTTAGTCGACGAAAGAACCCTGGCAATGCGAGCTGGGGAGAAACTCTGAGAAGTGTGCCGTTCCTCACGAACAAGCTCAAGTCGTTCTGTCGAAACAACCGAATGTCCTGACACATCTCTCGGAGAATTCGACATGAGACAGTTATTTCGCTGGTTTTTGCCTGTCCTGGCGATCGTCGTCGCCGCTTCTGGGTGTTCAACAACGCAGCATCGGCAGAGCCCGATGGGTGCCCTTTCTGGCAGAAATGCCAACCCGGCGGCAACCACCCCTGCCCAATTGGCCGGCTATCTTCCGGGTGCGCTCCAACCATCGGCGGGTGGTTATCAAGCCAGTCTTGCTTCAGCATCGCGATCTGGTCCGGCGGCAAAGCGGTTTCAGATTCCAAAATGTATGACATCTTCCTGACGACGCTAAGCTCGGTCACATCGTGCATGTGACGTTGATACGGAATGACGTTGATACGGAATACCGCCCAGGAATATCTACATAGCCGCCAGCGGCTCGCTGGCAATGGTCGTCATCACCAAGAGCTCGTGCCGGTTCACTGTAGCGGCTTTTCGCCGTTTGGACTCACAAGACCAAACGCCGCGGACGCCACACGTCGGTGCGACACGCACTAGTCGGGACGTGTCAATCGGCTAGAATGCTGCAACTGTCTGGTGGCAGCGATTTGACCTCTCCGGGCGCGAACGTGACATGACCGACGACGGCCTTTTGAAAACTCCTCTCCATCAGTGGCACGTTGATCATGGCGGACGCATGGTTGATTTCGCCGGCTGGTCAATGCCCGTGCAGTACACGTCGATCGTCAGCGAGCATCAGGCCACTCGAACCGGCGTCGGGCTGTTCGACATTTCCCATATGGGCCGCTTGCGTTTCGACGGCGCGGGATCCGCAGCGTTTTTGGACCAGCTCTTGACGCGGCGTGTCGTGGGGATTGGTGCCGGTCTGATCCGTTATTCGCTGGTCGTCAATGAAAGTGGTGGGATCTTGGACGACGTCTTGGTCTACTATTTGACCGAGCCGTGCGGCGAGTCCTTTCACATGCTGGTGGTCAATGCGAGTAACCGCCAGAAGATTGTGGATTGGATCCAGGGTCACCTGACGCCCGAGCATGGCGTCCGGTTCGAGGACCAAACGACGGACACTGCGATGATCGCCGTCCAGGGGCCCAATGCGATCCGACTCGTGGAACCGTTGGTTGACACACCGGTCGCCGCGTTGAAGTACTATTCCGGTGCCGTGACGCAGATCCGTGGTGCGCCCGGAATTGTCAGTCGGACGGGCTACACGGGCGAAGATGGTTGCGAGCTGATTGTACCGGCAGCAGACGCCGCAACACTGTGGGAGCAACTCGCCGAGGATGGCGCTGCGTTGGGCCTGCAACCAGCCGGCTTGGGAGCACGCGACACGCTGCGGTTGGAGGCCGCAATGCCCCTCTATGGCCACGAATTATCCGAACAGATCGATCCCTACCAGGCTGGTCTTGGTTTTGCGGTCCACCTGAAGGATCGGCACTTCATCGGCCATGCGGCGCTGACCAAGTCGAAGGAGGCCGGCGATTGGCCTCGTCGAGTCGGGCTGCAGATGGGGGGTAAACGCGTCGCGCGCGAACAGTTTGCTGTGTTGGCTGCAGGCGAGGTCGTGGGGGCGGTGACCAGTGGAACGTATTCACCGACCCTTGAGCGTCCGATCGCAATGGCTTATGTTCGGTCCGATGTGGCTGACGTCGGCACGGAACTGGAAGTTGACATACGCGGTCGCAGGGTCTCAGCCCAAGTGGTGCTGCTACCCTTTTATCGTCGCCACCGGACGTGAACAGAAATCAACACTGGGTAATAAATGTGGATGCAAAGTAATCGGTACAAAGTAATCGACAAAGAGTAATGGATGACGTGCAGCGGTGGGTTGCTTCCGTTGCCTGGTCTCAAGAGAGGACGACGCTGTGGATCCAAGAAATGTGAAACCCGAGGAACTGCTTTACGCGGAAACGCACGAGTGGGTCCGGGTGACTGAAGAGGATGGCCAACAAGTTGCCACAATCGGCATTTCCGCATTTGCCGTCGAGCAACTGACGGACTTGGTCTTTATGGAACTGCCCGCTATTGGGACTCAAGTTGAAGCGCAAGGCGAGTTTGGCGAGGTCGAATCGGTCAAGGCCGTCAGCACGCTCTACAGCCCGATCGCGGGCGAGATCATTGCGGTTAACGAGAAGCTCATTGTGGATAACGAGAAGGTGGCAGATGCCCTCGAATTGCTCGGTCAAGATCCGTTCGGTGAAGGTTGGCTGATCAAGGTCAAGATCTCTGACGAGTCTGGGCTGGCTAAGCTGCTCGATCACGCCGCGTACCAAAAACAGTGTGCCGAAGCGGAGTGATCCGCCCGACGGTCCTGCCGACACCATGTAGATAGACTCGAGCCGACGAACCATGCCCTACACATTTAACACCGACGAAGAACAACGCCAAATGCTGGAAGCTATCGAGGCCTCGTCGATTGACGACCTGTTTGCCTGCATTCCAGAGTCGTTGCGGCATGACGGGCCGCTCGATCTGCCCGACGCGTTGACCGAACTTGAATTGGCACAGCACATGTCTGTCTTGGCCGGCCGCAACATTTCGGCTGGCGAGCGGATCTGTTTTCTGGGCGGTGGCAGCTACGATCATTTCATTCCGGCCGTGGTGGATGCCATCGCCTCGCGCAGCGAGTTTCTTACATCCTATACGCCATATCAACCGGAGGTCAGTCAAGGAAACCTCCAGGCGATGTTCGAGTATCAGACGTTGATTTGTCAGCTGACCGGCATGGACGTATCCAACGCAAGTCTGTACGACGGCGGGAGTGCGGTCGTCGAAGCTGTATTGCTGTGTATGCGCGTGACGAGACGGCCCGCCAAAGTGGTCACGACGTCCAGCGTGCATCCCGAGTACCGGCAGATTATCGAAACCTACTTCGCCCAACTGGATACCGAATTGGTCACCGTTGGCGCGCCCGACGGCTCCGTGTCATTGGAGGAACTAGCGGCTGCGGTCGACGACGACACGGCTTGCGTACTGTTACAACACCCGAATTTTTTCGGATGCCTGGAAGATGTCGAAGCGGTGGCGAAAATCGCACATGATCGCGGTGCGTTGTTGGCGTTGTCGGTCGATCCGATTAGTTTGGGGCTGTTGAAACGGCCAGGCGATATGGGGACGGACGTCGTAGTCGCCGAAGGCCAGTCACTTGGTACGCCAATGCAGTACGGTGGTCCTTATTTGGGGATTATGGCGTGTCGTGAAAAGTTCGTGCGTCGCTTGCCGGGGCGGATTGCCGGGCAAACGACCGATCGCCGCAATCGACGTTGTTGGGTGCTGACGCTGCAGACCCGCGAGCAGCACATTCGTCGCGAAAAATCGACCAGCAATATCTGCACAAATCAGGGGCTGTTCGCGCTGCGGGCCGCCGTTTATCTGGCCACCCTTGGTCCACAGGGGTTGCGCGAGACCGCCAATCTGTGTCTACAAAAGTCACACTACGCGATCGATCAGATCACGGCGGATGATCGGTTTGAACTTGCCTTTACCAGCCCAACGTTCAAAGAATTTGTCATACGGGATCGAGCGGGGCAGGTCAATGAAGTGCTCGCCGCCGCTCTCGATTCGGACATTTTGGCAGGTGTGTCGTTGGCTTGCTGGTATCCAGATCTGGCGGATTGTCTCTTGGTGACCGTTACGGAAAAACGTACAAAGCGCGAAATCGACGCGCTGGCTGATTGTTTTACTCATGCTTCCATGACCGGGTCGGTCGCTCGCGTTTCAGGATGATCCATGCGCAACACTCTTGCTACCAAATTGCTCTTTGAATTGTCGCAGCCCGGACGTCGTGGCGCTCGAATTCCGGCCTGCGATGTCCCCGTGCAACCGATCGACGCATTGCTCCCGGCGGCCGCCATTTCTGATGCGCCGCCACCGCTGCCCGAGCTCGCCGAGGCCGATGTCGTTCGGCACTTCAGCAACCTGTCGACGCTGAATATGTCCGTCGATACGCATTTCTATCCGCTCGGCTCCTGCACAATGAAGTACAACCCCAAGCGCAACGAACGGATGGCGTCGCTGCCTGGGATGGTGGCCCTGCACCCGTATCAGCCGGAAGAGACGCTGCAAGGGATGCTGCAACTCCTATTCGAACTCCAGGAGATGTTAGGAGAGATTTCCGGACTTCCCGCTGTTTCGCTTCAGCCGGCCGCGGGGGCGCACGGTGAGTTGACTTCGCTGATGGTCGCCGCGGCGCATTTCAAAGAGATCGGTGAATCGCGCACCAAGGTGCTGACTCCAGACAGTGCGCACGGCACCAATCCAGCGAGTGCCTCGATGGCTGGGTTTCAGGCGGTGACTGTCAAGAGCACGTCGATCGGTCTGGTCGACATGGACGACCTCCGCAGAAAGCTCGACGAGACCGTGGCGGTCTTCATGATCACAAATCCCAATACGCTGGGGATTTTCGATGATCAAGTTGGCGAGATTGCTGATCTTGTTCACAAACAAGGTGGTCTGATTTACTTGGATGGTGCCAACATGAATGCGATCATGGGCGTCACGCGTCCCGGCGATTTTGGCGCAGACATGATGCACTTCAATCCCCACAAGACGTTCGGTGGGCCACACGGCGGAGGAGGCCCCGGCGCCGGGCCGATCTGTGTGGTGACAAAGCTCGAACCGTATTTACCGACGCCCGTCGTGGCATTGCGGAACAATGGTTTCGTTCTGGATTGGAATCGCAAGAAGTCGATTGGTCGCGTCCGCAGTTTCTTCGGGAATGTCGGTGTGCTAGTCCGAGCGTACTGTTATATTTTAACGCACGGCCCCGACGGCTTGCGGCGAGTTTCCGAGAATGCCGTCCTCAACGCAAACTATCTGCTCAGCCGCGTCAAGCACATTCTGCCGGTCCCTCAGGGCGATCGTTGTATGCATGAGTTCGTTGCTTCGGCCAGCGAATTGAAAAAGGGAAAATCGGTGACGGCGATGGATTTGGCCAAGCGACTCGTGGACTACGGATACCATGCACCGACCGTCTATTTTCCTATGACCGTTCCGGAAGCCATGATGATCGAGCCGACCGAGACGGAAAGCAAAGAGACACTGGACGCATTCGCCGAGACGCTGTTTCGGATTACGGACGAGCCTGCCGATGTGTTGCACGAGGCGCCTCATTCCACGACGATCAGTCGCCCCAACGAAGTACAGGCGGCGCGGCATCCGGTATTAAAATGGACGTCCGACTGATTCTCGATCCGCCCGCGCCGGGCAGCTTCAACATGGCTATCGACGAAGCTCTGCTTGAATCGGCGAGCCGCGGCGAGACGATTTTGCGTTTCTATTCTTGGGCACCGGCAACTTTGTCGCTGGGTTATTTTCAAGACTACGAAGATCGTCGCCTGCATCAGGCCAGCGCGGAATTGGATGTCGTGCGCCGCTCGACGGGTGGCGGCGCAATCGTGCATGATCGGGAACTCACTTACAGTTTTGTGACGCCGATCTCTCGCCGCTTATCAGCAGATCATCAACAGCTCGTGAGGGCCTTTCATGAGACGCTCTGCCATAGTCTGGCCAACTGGCAGATTAGCGCCAACCTGTTCAGATTAACGCCGTCCGATCCGCCGCAGAATCGCCAGCTTTCGAAAAAGAGCTTCCTCTGTTTTCAGCGGCGTGAAATCGACGACGTGGTCTCAAACGCCGCCAAAATAGCCGGCAGCGCGCAGCGACGACAGCGAAATGCGCTCTTGCAGCACGGCAGCGTTTTGCTCGCAAAGTCGTTGCACGCACCAGAATTGCTGGGAATCGGCGACTTTGCCGAGCATCTCCCCAACGCAGATTCCCTGATCGATGACTGGACCGGAAAAATCGCGACCCGCCTGGGGGCCAATCTTGTACAAGGAGAGGTTACCAACAGGGAACGCCTGTCTGCGGAAGACCACAAGAGAAGACGGTACGGGGCACCTAAATGGAAGAACCGACGATAACCCCACAAATGTGCGGTTTTGATTGACGTACGGCCCGTTTTCGGCTAATCTTTTGGGAGTATTATTCTCCGGTATGGCCTTGACGTCAGTGTGCAAATCCGTTCGCTACCAGGGCGCGTCGACTGGTCGTATTCTCATTTTTGGACCTTAAGGAAAAGCGACGTATGGAAGTCAAATTGAAGGTCCTCACCGGAAAGAACACCGGCAAGTCAATCAGCGTGCCCGTCAAACGATTCTTGATTGGACGTGCCGATGATTGTCATTTGCGTCCAAAGAGCGACGCCATCAGCCGCAATCATTGTGTGATTCTGGTGAGCGACGACGAAGCTGTGGTCCGCGACTTGAACAGTCGCAACGGCACGTTGCTCAACGGAGAAGCGGTCGAAGGAGATCATGTGCTCGCAACGGGTGATGTGCTGAAGGTTGGCAAGATCGAATTCGAACTTGCTGTTAAGGCAAAGAAGAAGAAAAAGAAGAAGAAAGAAAAGAAGCCTCAGCCAGTGGAAGTCAAGGCGGATGACGGTTCAATGGAGTTTGACGTTTCCGAATGGTTGGACGAAGCCGATGTTGCCGCGCGTTCGGCGCGGGCATCTGATCCGGAAACGCGGCAATACAAGTTGGATGAAACCGACCGGATTGCGTTAGATAAAAGTGCTGAGAACTCCGAAGAAGATTCTTCCGACAAGCCTGTGCTAAAGCGTCCCGAAAAGCGGGAGCCTGGTAAACTGCCTGTCGCCGCCCCTATAGATAGTGACGTTACTTCACAAGATGCAGCGGCGGACATGTTAAAGAAGTTCTTTAACTCGCGCTGATTTGACGGCCCTGCCGCCATCGCCAAGCGTCAACGACGCTCACCACCGTAAGAAGCGTTAACTTCTTTTGTGTCGCGACGGGTCCTTGTAGCCAGTTGGTCAACGCCGTGAAGGATCTCCACGCCGTGAAGGATCTCCGCGCGCGAAAACCGAGTTTGAGGGGTGAGCTTCGTTTCTGTCGCCCCCGTGAGCCGTCGGAGCAAACTAAGGCTGTTTCGATTCTCACTAATCCGGCTAGCGAGGCTGTGCCGCAGACCAATGCGAGCTATCGCTCGGTTGCGGCGACCTGCTCCCCGACCAACCTGCGGTCGGTGCCTGTCGCTGAAACCTAACTCATTTGCAGAGAGAAACCTGATACGAGCTTTCTAACGAGACTCGCGGTGATGCACGCGGGCGTAAAACTGTCGTTTCTGGCAGAGAATGGCAAGATTCTCATAGTTTAGGAGAATTACCGAAGCCAGAGGCCTCGAAGTCAAGGTTTTCACCCTTATTGGCAGCTAGCACGCATCTGTTTGCCAAACAGATGAAACTTGATCTCAAACCGGCGAGTATGCATCATGAGCCAAGTTCCAAACGTCACCGGAGATCTGTTTTTGAGTGCCTCCCTTATCGAACTTGTCAATCATTGTCTGAAGGGGGATCAATCCGCTATGGTGGAACTGGTCGATCGGTACAAACAACGCGTGTTTGCCCTGTGCTTTCGCATGTTGGGGCAGCGCCAGGATGCAGAAGACGCCGCACAAGAGACGTTTGTTCGGTTGTTGAGGAATCTCTCCAAGTGGGATCAGGATCGGGACTTCGAGCCGTGGCTATTCACGATTGCCGCGAACCGCTGCCGAACGAGTTTGGCCGCCAGAAAACGCCGCCCCCCTCCGCAATCGCTCGTGACACCGATTGCGGATCGCGCGCCTAGCACGGCAGGAGCGAGACAACTGGGTGAAGAAGTCGACCTGGCTTTGTTGCGACTTCGAATGGAGTATCGACAGGCGTTCATGTTGTTCCACGATCAAGAGCTAAGTTACGAAGAAATTGCCGCCGCTTTGGACCGACCGTTGGGCACGGTCAAAACCTGGATTCACCGAGCGCGGATCGAGTTGATTCGTATTTTGTGTGATCGGGGAATTATCGAAGCGTCTGGCCACAGTCGGCGGCAAACAAGGGAGGCGCAGCATGCGGTGTCGCAGTGTTGAGAAACGAATTCAGGAACTGCTAGATGATCGCCTGGATCCTTCATTCGATTACGAGTTGATCGAGCACGTTTCGATATGCGTTGCCTGTCGTGACCTGCTGGAGGGCCAAGGCAAGCTCTTCGACGGGCTGCATTTTCTGACGATTCCTGCCATGTCCACCGATTTTTCGCGGCGTGTTGTTGGAACGGTTGTAATGCAGAGGCGGCGGCCTGCCCAGCGGCTCGCGCCAGTCGCGGCAGTCCTGGCGATCATTGCCACATTGCTACTTGTGGTCGCCTTGGGGCCGCACCAGCGCAAGAGCATCGGTCCAGCGGACGGCGTGGCATCTGTCTCTGTGAATCACTCAAGACAAGGTAGGCCAATGGGACTTTCGGTGGTTGATTTTGATTCTCGAGAAGTCCGGATGGCCATTGAACAATTTGTCGCACAACTTACCAGCGGCAGTGGATCGCGGTTCTACCAGGTCGATCAACTTGCCGGTACAATTCGGCCTTTGGCATCCACGTTAAATGTCGCATTCGACGCGATTCGTCGATCAATTCCCCGGCGCCGCGATCGGTCACACCCCGAACCGCAGGCCGATGACCTTCGCGTTCGGCGGGCCTCACACCTGATCTAAGTCACCGGTGCCCTGACGATCCGTTCGTGACGAATTGTCGCGTCGTGACGAAACGTTGCGCCCGGTAACACTGCCAAACGGTCAATGGTGCGCGCACGTCGGCAATGTCTGGCCAACGGTTAGTCCGTCTTGAACCCACGGCCTACGGCCGCGCGACCCTGAAAGGCTTCGCCGAACGTGGGCTGGTCGGGAGACCAGCCCTAGGCCGCGCCAAAGTTGGCATTTCCTGGTGAACTGAGCTAGTTTTTGGAGGGCAGTTTTGTTTCACTGTTGCCAGTCAGTGAAAATCGTCT
>NYXM01000192.1 GCA_002685655.1 Planctomycetaceae bacterium | reverse complement strand
ATCGATATCGAAGAGCCCTATTTTTTTGCCAGGCAGGCAAGTTTGCCACGCGTCGCGGCCATGCGAATATGCTTCGGCTGTTCGTCGCCGGCCAGACCGTTATAGATTGCCAGAGCGTCAAGTCGCTTGCCGTCGGCTAGGAGGGCTTCTGCACAACACAGCGAAGCATCGATCGCCGCTGGGTGCTTCGACTTTGACAGTGCTTTCGCGGCGGCGGCGGTTTGTATCGCCCCCAATGCAATTGCCGCTGCCTTGGCAACTGGATTGAAACTATCACTAAGCACGCCCGCCAGTGCGTTGACTGAGTCCGTATCCTGGCGAACGCCAAGCGAGCTGATGATTCCTACCTTCTGTGCGTTTTCAACTTTCGGCAAAGCTTCTCTCAACGCCTTGGCGGCACCTGGAGTTGGAATACGTTCCAGTGCGTAACGCGCCATGTGCGAGAGATCTTTGTCGGCCAGTAAGCTGGCCAAGGCAGGTACACAGTCATCGGTTCCGATCACTCGCAACTTGCGGCAAACGAAATCCTTGGCAGCTCGCGGCACGTCGTCCGTCAAGATTGCTGTCAGGGTGGCTTCGAGCTCCTTTCGTGCAGCGTCATCTTCACGTGTCGAAATGAGGGCATCGTTAATCGGTTTGAGAACCTCGGGGTCTTGACCCCAGTCGTATTTTTTCAGGGCATCGAAAGTTTGATCTAACATTGTTTTTCCCTTTTGGGACTGGTTTATTCTAGAAGACGAGAAACCGAATCGCGTCGCTTACAATTGCCACGGTTCGCGACGAGCACGATCGAGGAAGCGGTTCGCCTCCTCGTCACCAGGGAATTCTTGTTTCTCAGAATCCCATTTCAAGGACCGTTGCAGCGTATAGGCGATGATGCCTAGATGAGCCACAGTCACGGTGTTAACCGCCAACTCGATGTCGCGGAACGGTTTTTCACGCGTCTTGACACATTCGATAAAGTCGCCGTAGATATTGCCGTTCCCTTTGTAGGTCGGAATCGGCTTGGCTTCTATCTTTTCGCCCGGCGTACCTTCAACGCTCAAGTTGCCTCGCCCAGGCTTGTTGTGATACAACAGCTTGCCGTTGGGATACTTGTAGGTGAGGTAGTTCTTGCCTTCCTCGTCGTTGTAAACAACATCGGTCGGTTGCAATTCGCGGACGTCGATTGCAAAGGTCGCACCGCCAAAGTGGTGAGCGCCCCAATCAGTCATACCACCGCCAGAATAATCGATGTAAGATCGCCAACTATTGCCACTGGTGGAGAAACTACCCGAGCAACGTGCGGCGTTGTATGGTGCCCAAGGCGCTGGCCCGAGCCATAGATTCCAATCGATATCATCGGGAGCGTCAGAACCAGGTAAGTTGCATTCTTTGGACAACGGACCGACGTTAACATTGATCGACTTGATCGTACCCAACTCGCCACCCCAACATGGATCGACAGTTTTGCGATAGTCTTGCAGAACTCGTTGGCTGCCGCCGGACACAACACGCGAGTATCTTCGAGCTGCTGCGACCATGAGTGGACCTTCTCGCAGCGTTCGCGATTCTGGCTTCTGACAGTAAACGTCTTTGCCAGCTTGGCAAGCTTCGATGACCATGATGGCGTGCCAGTGATCGGGAGTCGCGATGTGGACGGCATCGATGTCGTCTTGAGCGATCAACTCACGAAAGTCGTTGTACAATTGACAATCGTTGTTGCCATATTTTCCGTCTACCTTGCCTTTAGACTTTTCGCGCACACCACGTCGAACATCAGACACGGCGACATATTGAACGTCTTTGCGGCCAAGAAAACTGCCTTGGTCGCCGCGGCCCATGTTACCAATACCAATTCCGCCCATCACGATGCGGTCACTGGCAGGTGGGGTGTCGGCGTTACCTAAGGCGGTAGACGTGATCACATACGGCGCAGCAACCGCAAGGCTAGCCGTTTTCAGAAACCGACGGCGAGTGGTTTTTGTGAGTTGGCCCATGGAAATGACCTCGTAAGAAGAAGGATGGTGGTTGCCAAACGTATTAGGCCGCTAATTTTACTTACCGAAGTCGGAACGCGTCAACAAGTGTGACCATCGAAACGGAAATCCGAGACGCAATCCGTGCCGCGGGCAACCGGCCGCAGAAGACGCTGAGATTCGTTAGTCTCCATTATGGTCGGAAACTTGTCGTATTTGAGTCAAGTTTTAGCGACGGGCACCGACCGCAGGTTGGTCGGGGAGCGGGATAACAAGACCGAGCGGTAGCTCGGATTGGTTCGAGGCACAGCCTCACTAGCCCTTTGTCAATTCTTGATTCTAGGGTTGAAGAAGAATGGTCGCCTGGCCAGATAGTCGTTGATCGCTCCGCGATCAATACGTTTGGTTCGCGGAGCGAACCACGACAATCAGGCGTACTAGCAACGGCGCTCCACCATCAGCGCCGCGGCAAGTGCGCTACAATTGTTCTTCAATCGCCGCTTACGCTCGTTCTCCAGAATCCACCGAAGTAGTTGTTCGCGACCGGCGAGCTTGTGGTCATCATGACAGTCTTGCGAGCGTTTTTCTGACACGAGCCGAAATATGTGACCGCAGTTTGTGCAGCGCACTTTCGGATTTACACGATCGTTTGGGATTCGCAGCCGTTTCGAGCACGCAGGACAACCGAATTCCATCTTTGTCTTCTCTCGCTGTGATACGTCGTGACCGAGCTTCGCATTGCCGCTAACCATTGGCATCATAGTACACTATGTGTGCAGATAGAACCAAAGTGCGGATTGGAGAAGCGAAGGGTGATTCTGAGGTGGAAGATCCGAGCCAACGCGTCATAGTTTTCGCCCGTGGGTTCCTGAGTTCCCCGGATGATATCTATCTGACGCCGTCGGTTTGCGGCGTCTGGGCAAATGATGCGGCTGTCGACTTAGTCCGAAAGGAGTGTATGATGTTCATTCACACCTTCCATCATCGTCGCACGTTAGAGTTCGTCCCAGTTTTGTGACCCGATGCGTGTCCCAGGCGCTGCGGATGCCTTTGGCTCGCCACACTTCCTCGCGATCCCATCGCTGGTCGTGACGTGGACCCGCACCGTTCCGGCAAACCCGTCTGCCGGGTCGATCGTCAGCACATTGCCCGCCAGGCTGACCGCGGCGTTGCCCTGCAGAATCTCAGCGAAGTAGCTCAGGTCATCTCCTTCCGCGTCGCTGGCCGCGAGCGCGAGGGTCAGTGTGTCCTCGTTGTGTGACATCGTCTGGTCGGCGATTGGCTCCAGCACCGGAGCCGCATTGGTCACCGACACAGTGAACGTGTCTTCAACGGTCTCTATTGAGTCGCTGACTTCAACGGTCAGTTCCAAGTTTCCGACGAATCCGTCCTCCGGATCGTCAAGATGTTGCCCGCGAGGCTCACTGTCGAGGCATTCACGGCGACGTAGGTGGCCGTGGCCGCGTCATCGCCGTGGTCATCCGGCTCGAGCACTGTCAGAGCAGTACTCATTGGGGAGCTTGTGAGGCCGCGTTGATCGATGGCGCGGGCGAAGAAACGGTGGGTTCCGACAGCGAGGTCGCTGGTATCCAGGGCAACGCTCGCGACGCCGTCAACAATGGTGGTGTCGTATCCCAACCCTGGGTCGGCGCTGTCCAACTGGCCGTCGTTGTTGGCATCGTGGTAGAAGTGTACGGTGGCGAGATCACCATCGCGGTCGGTGACGTCCGAGGCGATGAGCGAGGCAGCCTTCCCTGCCGCGACAGGGTTTGGCGAGGCGGAGAGGGAGCCGACCAAAGGTTTGCCGGGAAGCAGTTGTAGCGTATTGTAAGCGTTGAGCCGTCCGCCGGTGGCCACCTTGCCGTGAAGCGAGTTGAGCGAATCGGCACCGTCCAAAATTGCATTCTTGATCTCGGCAACGCTCGCATCAGGCGCCACCGACCACGCCAGGGCGGCCACTCCGGAGACGTGCGGCGTCGCCATGCTTGTGCCGGAATACGCGGCATAGCCGTTGCCCAGCACCGTGCTATAGACCGAGACACCGGGGGCCGCCAGATGCACCGTGTTCTGACCATAAGAACTGAAGGATGCGAGGTTGTCGTCATGGTCTGTGGCGGCGACAGCAATGACGTTCGAGGCATCGTAACTTGATGGGTAATGTGGATTTAAATCATTATTAGAATGGGAGTTGCCGGCCGCGGCGGAGAACAGAATTCCGGCATCGTTGCTCGCCTCGATGGCACTGGCCATTGCCGGACTGTAGCCACCGCCGCCCCAACTGTTATTGGTCAACTGATAGTAATTTTGATTTCACTCAGCCTACAAGGAAGACTCGCTAATGCAAGGGACGGGGGCGTACGAAGTCGGCCATGGCCGACTTCGTACGCCCCCGTCCCTTGCATTAGCGAGTCTTCCTTGTAGGCTGAGTGAAATCAAAATTACTATCAGTTGACCAATAACAGTTGGGGCGGCGGTGGCTACAGTCCGGCAATGGCCAGTGCCATCGAGGCGAGCAACGATGCCGGAATTCTGTTCTCCGCCGCGGCCGGCAACTCCCATTCTAATAATGATTTAAATCCACATTACCCATCAAGTTACGATGCCTCGAACGTCATTGCTGTCGCCGCCACAGACCATGACGACAACCTCGCATCCTTCAGTTCTTATGGTCAGAACACGGTGCATCTGGCGGCCCCCGGTGTCTCGGTCTATAGCACGGTGCTGGGCAACGGCTATGCCGCGTATTCCGGCACAAGCATGGCGACGCCGCACGTCTCCGGAGTGGCCGCCCTGGCGTGGTCGGTGGCGCCTGATGCGAGCGTTGCCGAGATCAAGAATGCAATTTTGGACGGTGCCGATTCGCTCAACTCGCTTCACGGCAAGGTGGCCACCGGCGGACGGCTCAACGCTTACAATACGCTACAACTGCTTCCCGGCAAACCTTTGGTCGGCTCCCTCTCCGCCTCGCCAAACCCTGTCGCGGCAGGGAAGGCTGCCTCGCTCATCGCCTCGGACGTCACCGACCGCGATGGTGATCTCGCCACCGTACACTTCTACCACGATGCCAACAACGACGGCCAGTTGGACAGCGCCGACCCAGGGTTGGGATACGACACCACCATTGTTGACGGCGTCGCGAGCGTTGCCCTGGATACCAGCGACCTCGCTGTCGGAACCCACCGTTTCTTCGCCCGCGCCATCGATCAACGCGGCCTCACAAGCTCCCCAATGAGTACTGCTCTGACAGTGCTCGAGCCGGATGACCACGGCGATGACGCGGCCACGGCCACCTACGTCGCCGTGAATGCCTCGACAGTGAGCCTCGCGGGCAACATCTTGACGATCCGGAGGACGGATTCGTCGGAAACTTGGAACTGACCGTTGAAGTCAGCGACTCAATAGAGACCGTTGAAGACACGTTCACTGTGTCGGTGACCAATGCGGCTCCGGTGCTGGAGCCAATCGCCGACCAGACGATGTCACACAACGAGGACACACTGACCCTCGCGCTCGCGGCCAGCGACGCGGAAGGAGATGACCTGAGCTACTTCGCTGAGATTCTGCAGGGCAACGCCGCGGTCAGCCTGGCGGGCAATGTGCTGACGATCGACCCGGCAGACGGGTTTGCCGGAACGGTGCGGGTCCACGTCACGACCAGCGATGGGATCGCGAGGAAGTGTGGCGAGCCAAAGGCATCCGCAGCGCCTGGGACACGCATCGGGTCACAAAACTGGGACGAACTCTAACGTGCGACGATGATGGAAGGTGTGAATGAACATCATACACTCCTTTCGGACTAAGTCGACAGCCGCATCATTTGCCCAGACGCCGCAAACCGACGGCGTCAGATAGATATCATCCGGGGAACTCAGGAACCCACGGGCGAAAACTATGACGCGTTGGCTCGGATCTTCCACCTCAGAATCACCCTTCGCTTCTCCAATCCGCACTTTGGTTCTATCTGCACACATAGTGTACTATGATGCCAATGGTTAGCGGCAATGCGAAGCTCGGTCACGACGTATCACAGCGAGAGAAGACAAAGATGGAATTCGGTTGTCCTGCGTGCTCGAAACGGCTGCGAATCCCAAACGATCGTGTAAATCCGAAAGTGCGCTGCACAAACTGCGGTCACATATTTCGGCTCGTGTCAGAAAAACGCTCGCAAGACTGTCATGATGACCACAAGCTCGCCGGTCGCGAACAACTACTTCGGTGGATTCTGGAGAACGAGCGTAAGCGGCGATTGAAGAACAATTGTAGCGCACTTGCCGCGGCGCTGATGGTGGAGCGCCGTTGCTAGTACGCCTGATTGTCGTGGTTCGCTCCGCGAACCAAACGTATTGATCGCGGAGCGATCAACGACTATCTGGCCAGGCGACCATTCTTCTTCAACCCTAGAATCAAGAATTGACAAAGGGCTAGTGAGGCTGTGCCTCGAACCAATCCGAGCTACCGCTCGGTCTTGTTATCCCGCTCCCCGACCAACCTGCGGTCGGTGCCCGTCGCTAAAACTTGACTCAAATACGACAAGTTTCCGACCATAATGGAGACTAACGAATCTCAGCGTCTTCTGCGGCCGGTTGCCCGCGGCACGGATTGCGTCTCGGATTTCCGTTTCGATGGTCACACTTGTTGACGCGTTCCGACTTCGGTAAGTAAAATTAGCGGCCTAATACGTTTGGCAACCACCATCCTTCTTCTTACGAGGTCATTTCCATGGGCCAACTCACAAAAACCACTCGCCGTCGGTTTCTGAAAACGGCTAGCCTTGCGGTTGCTGCGCCGTATGTGATCACGTCTACCGCCTTAGGTAACGCCGACACCCCACCTGCCAGTGACCGCATCGTGATGGGCGGAATTGGTATTGGTAACATGGGCCGCGGCGACCAAGGCAGTTTTCTTGGCCGCAAAGACGTTCAATATGTCGCCGTGTCTGATGTTCGACGTGGTGTGCGCGAAAAGTCTAAAGGCAAGGTAGACGGAAAATATGGCAACAACGATTGTCAATTGTACAACGACTTTCGTGAGTTGATCGCTCAAGACGACATCGATGCCGTCCACATCGCGACTCCCGATCACTGGCACGCCATCATGGTCATCGAAGCTTGCCAAGCTGGCAAAGACGTTTACTGTCAGAAGCCAGAATCGCGAACGCTGCGAGAAGGTCCACTCATGGTCGCAGCAGCTCGAAGATACTCGCGTGTTGTGTCCGGCGGCAGCCAACGAGTTCTGCAAGACTATCGCAAAACTGTCGATCCATGTTGGGGTGGCGAGTTGGGTACGATCAAGTCGATCAATGTTAACGTCGGTCCGTTGTCCAAAGAATGCAACTTACCTGGTTCTGACGCTCCCGATGATATCGATTGGAATCTATGGCTCGGGCCAGCGCCTTGGGCACCATACAACGCCGCACGTTGCTCGGGTAGTTTCTCCACCAGTGGCAATAGTTGGCGATCTTACATCGATTATTCTGGCGGTGGTATGACTGATTGGGGCGCTCACCACTTTGGCGGTGCGACCTTTGCAATCGACGTCCGCGAATTGCAACCGACCGATGTTGTTTACAACGACGAGGAAGGCAAGAACTACCTCACCTACAAGTATCCCAACGGCAAGCTGTTGTATCACAACAAGCCTGGGCGAGGCAACTTGAGCGTTGAAGGTACGCCGGGCGAAAAGATAGAAGCCAAGCCGATTCCGACCTACAAAGGGAACGGCAATATCTACGGCGACTTTATCGAATGTGTCAAGACGCGTGAAAAACCGTTCCGCGACATCGAGTTGGCGGTTAACACCGTGACTGTGGCTCATCTAGGCATCATCGCCTATACGCTGCAACGGTCCTTGAAATGGGATTCTGAGAAACAAGAATTCCCTGGTGACGAGGAGGCGAACCGCTTCCTCGATCGTGCTCGTCGCGAACCGTGGCAATTGTAAGCGACGCGATTCGGTTTCTCGTCTTCTAGAATAAACCAGTCCCAAAAGGGAAAAACAATGTTAGATCAAACTTTCGATGCCCTGAAAAAATACGACTGGGGTCAAGACCCCGAGGTTCTCAAACCGATTAACGATGCCCTCATTTCGACACGTGAAGATGACGCTGCACGAAAGGAGCTCGAAGCCACCCTGACAGCAATCTTGACGGACGACGTGCCGCGAGCTGCCAAGGATTTCGTTTGCCGCAAGTTGCGAGTGATCGGAACCGATGACTGTGTACCTGCCTTGGCCAGCTTACTGGCCGACAAAGATCTCTCGCACATGGCGCGTTACGCACTGGAACGTATTCCAACTCCAGGTGCCGCCAAGGCGTTGAGAGAAGCTTTGCCGAAAGTTGAAAACGCACAGAAGGTAGGAATCATCAGCTCGCTTGGCGTTCGCCAGGATACGGACTCAGTCAACGCACTGGCGGGCGTGCTTAGTGATAGTTTCAATCCAGTTGCCAAGGCAGCGGCAATTGCATTGGGGGCGATACAAACCGCCGCCGCCGCGAAAGCACTGTCAAAGTCGAAGCACCCAGCGGCGATCGATGCTTCGCTGTGTTGTGCAGAAGCCCTCCTAGCCGACGGCAAGCGACTTGACGCTCTGGCAATCTATAACGGTCTGGCCGGCGACGAACAGCCGAAGCATATTCGCATGGCCGCGACGCGTGGCAAACTTGCCTGCCTGGCAAAAAAATAGGGCTCTTCGATATCGAT
>NYXM01000191.1 GCA_002685655.1 Planctomycetaceae bacterium | reverse complement strand
TCGCATCGCCCTGTCGGAATAGAAAAGCGTAAACAAAACCCGAACGATCGCCCAGCTCAAGCAATACTAACTTTGGCGCAGCCTAGGGCCGATCCTCACCAGCTAATCCACCAGATCAAGGCCAGTAGAGATGCGACAATGACGCAACCTTTGACGCTCAGCACCCGTCGTCCGTGTGAGTCTTGGGGTTTGACCTTGGATAGCCCCCGCCTCCACCTCTCGAACACGCTTCGGTGCTTCCCACCGACTTCGCAACCAACCAAATAGCCTGACTCATATGACATCTTCCACTGGCTTACGGCCCTTATCTCCAACACCTCGCCGTGGCCATCGTCGAGCAAGATTCTGATCGGCTGATTTGGCTCGACTGCATCGTCGGACGCAAAGCGAAGGCCCGCGGCGGAATAGTCAAGCAAAGTCGCACAAAATGGACTCGGATTACAAGCCAATTGCACCATTGTCTGCATTTTGGTATCACTCCGAGGCCATTGGCGCCGGTCGACACCACCAGCGGTGGCGAGCCTGTCCACGTCGTCAATGATGAGTTGAGTTGCGAATGCACAACCAAAAAGCCAGGCTTCATCACCGTCACCTTGGCGAATCCACCGTACCTCTGCGTCCATGGCAAAATCAATGTCCAACTCGGTCGACTGGAATTGCAGTTCGACAGGTTCACCAAACACAAGTGGGCCCGAGGTCGATAGCTTCATGCCGCTAACCGATACGTCCAAGGGGCGGGCGTCTAAGACCTCATTTGAGTCACTCGCTGAACTGCGGCGGACGAGAATTCTCAGATCACCGGAATTCTCGGGTCTTTGGGCTGCGTCTTCGATTTCGACGCGTCCGTCTTTGCGAGCTTCTGGTTGAACTGCCGTTGTCATCACAAGCCCGTCATTTGAAGTGCCATGTCAGTATTCCAAAACGTAGATCGCTCAGGGCAGATGGGAACTGCAAGAGCCAACGAAAGCAGTTCTAAAAGGAGTACACTGTGACGATTCTATCAGTCGTGACGGCCCTGTCCGGGCAACGCGTCGACCGCGGTGACCACCTGGCGAACCTCGATATTGATGACGCTAACGTCTTTCACCCTCTACAATGGACTTACAGCTGCCACAACACACATGCACGCCCTCGACTGTCACGGTGCCGGCCCAGCAAAGCTGGGGGAATAAAAAACAAAGTTGTCAGCGATATTACGTAAACTCCGGCGGTTCGCATTGCCAAACTCTCCGAAGAAGAAAGGGCTCCGTTTGAACTGCTATTCAGCGCAAATTCCCGCCTTGGACCCGGCGGCGTATTCCTCAACCGGAGGCCGTTGATGATCGCATCAGTTCGCAGAAAAGGCAGCGGATTGCTGGTTAATGTCCAGAGGAAATGGGATCGGCGGCAAAAAAAACTCGAAAAGAGATTCTCTCCCAGCGTTGAATTAGGCACAATCATACGGCTACCATTGGGGAGCACGGTTCGCGCCTAACGAGCGTCCTGCCCAACCTACCTTGGTTCCAAGCACCCACCTAGATGCTCCACAATCAAAGGACTCTGCCGTAATGCGATAACAGTCTGCTGCAGGGATTCTTGCACTCACTTCGGTGTCTGTAAATTCACAGCCTCTCTGCGAACCTGGCGACTATTCGGCAGAACGATCAACGACAAGAAAATCCTCCGCCATCCAACGAGCCATCGGATGTACAGCAGTGAACACAAATTGAGTCGTCGCTCGTTGCTAGGAGCTGCCAGCGGCACGTTTTTGGGCTTTCAAGTTCGGCACCTGCTGGCGCTCGAAGGAACCAGCCATCCGAAAAACGCAGAGCATGTCATTCTCTTTTGGAACGGCGGCGGCATGTCGCACATCGACACCTGGGACCCTAAACCAGGACGTCCCACGCAGGGCGAATTCGAGGCGATTCAGACTTCCGCGCCGGGTGTGGAGATCTCTGAGATCTTCCCCAATCTCGCCAAGCAGATGCATCATGCTGCCTTGATCCGGTCGATCGCCGGCACACAAGGAGCGCACGAACGCGCAACATACAATCTCCAAACGAGCTACAATCAGGCGGCAAACTTGATTCACCCAGGTTTGGGCTCGGTGGTGGCGCATGAGAAGGATGGACTGGACGACCTGCCCGCCTATGTCACGGTCAGTGGACAGGCACCGTGTTCGACCTACCTTGGACAAAGCTGCGAAGCCTATTTTGTCGGCAACCCAGGTGAACGCGATCTGTCTCTCGCTTTTCCAGAAGGTATTCTGCGTGAGCGAGGCAACAAGCGTCTGGAACCGTTGACCCGATTCAACTGTCGATTTGCCACCAACAGGAACGATGGAAAACTCGCAGCGACGGCAACGTCCATCGACGATGGCGTGCGTCTGATGCGCAGCCCGGCACTCAAGGCATTCGACTTGGATAGAGTTCCCGCGTCGACCTTAAACCGTTATGGCGACACGCCTTTTGGGCGTGGTGCCATCCTGGCGAAACAGCTGGTTGAAACGGGCGTGCGGTTTGTTCAGGTGAATCGCGGCGGCTTTGATACCCACAGCAACAATTTCCCAGCCATGCGAAACCACGGCAGCGTGATGGATCCGGCCTTGGCTTCGTTGGTCGAGGATCTGGCGGATACTGGTATGCTGGAAAACACGCTGGTCGTTATGCTCAGCGAATTCGGCCGAACGCCACGAATTAACGACAACGCGGGACGTGATCATTTTCCGTCGGTGTTTAGTTGTTTCATGGCTGGCGGTGGTATCCGTGGCGGAACCGTCGTCGGCTCGTCCGACAAGAACGGTGAGAAACCGGCGGAAAGACCCGTGCATGTGCCCGATCTCCACGCGACGCTCTGCCATGCCTTGGGAATCGATAGCACTAAGGAGGTCATGACACCCCTCTTGCGACCAATGAAGTTGGTGGATGGGGGGACGCCGATCGGCGAGTTGTTTGGCTAGGTCGGCAATCGACGGTTGCCAGCGTGCGTTGCACGGAGGTTTAACGCACGACAATGGTAAGAACTCGAAAGCTTGTTTCGGGTCCTTGGTTAGAATAGACAGTGATGTGCGTTGTGTTCCTCGACTTCCACCTGATCGGTGTGCCTTCATGTGTCACAAATCCATTTTGGTGTTGTTTACCTTCGTCATCTTTTCGAGCAGTTTCGTGCGCGGCGCGGCCGGCCAAGAGCCTGCGGCAGAGACTGTCCCAGTGCGTGGATCGTTGATTGAGGATCGCGCGGCGCGGAAGCTGATTGAAGCTGGTGATGCGCGATACGAAGCCGAAGAGACCAAGAAGGCGGTCGAGATCTGGCAGTCCGTGATCGAACGCTATCCACGTAGCCGCGTTCGTTTCCAAGCCCACATGCGGTTGGGAACCTACTACTTGGAACGCGACCGCGCATTTGAAAAGGCGCGCGTGCAGTTCGAGGCGGTAACGGCCGATGAGAACCGGGACGAAGAGCAGCGTGCCGAGGCCACACTGAAAATGGGCATCTGCTTCTACGAAGCTCGCAACTTCGGCAAGTGCTTCCAAGTCATGCGGGATGTGATCGAACGCTTTCCCGTCAGCGAAAACGTAAACCAGGCCTACTACTACATCGGTCTGGGGCATTTTCAGTTGCAGCATTACAGTCGCGCCATTGCGGCTCTGGAGAAAGTCGGCACGGCCCTGTCCAGCGACGATCGTCAGGTCCGCAAGGTTGAAGCGGGAAAACGACTGTTCGTGAAAATTGAAGATGCCGACCTGGCGGCGACCGTACAGGGAGAGCCAATCAAAGTCGGCTGCGAGGCGTCCAGCGGTGACGTCGAGACCGTGCTCTGCTATCCCGTCGGTCGAAACGTGCGAATCGTCTTGGGTAGTGTTATCACTCGGCTAGGTCGCCCGCAAAAGAATAATGGCACGCTGGAAGTCAAGGGGGACGACCGCGTCAAAGTGACCTATATCGACCAGCATACTGCTGACAAACAACTGAACAGAGAAACACTGCACGAAGTCGCTGTCGTGGGCGATGCGATCGTGACTATCACCGATGGAGCTTTCAGTGAGAGCCTCCAAGGCGTGGTGCTCGGCAAGACGGTCAACGTCCAAGCCAGCGATCCGGACCGTGACCTGACCGATGGTGCCGATAAATTGTCGGCTATCTTGGAGGTGCATCGCGCCAAGACCGACGAAGAACTAGAAGCGGAAGCGATTGCCGCCTTGAACAAGGACGACACAGCACCAGACTCAGACGATGTCGATGAAGATGGCCAGCCGCGGATTGATCCGTTCAAACTGATTGACCGTGCCACGATCCAATTGAACGAAGCCGCCGTTACTCGCTCGCTTGATGGCTTGGATGAGACCAATGGGAGCGACGAAGCCATTGATGTTGAAATTGCCGCCGATGACACGGCAGAATCCGCCGCGGAATCGCCCGACGACGATTCGATTCACAGTGGCGTGTTCCGCGCCACTGTCCCTCTGGCTCGCGCCGACGAACCGATCAAGGATGACAAGATCCTCCAGGCGTTGCCCGGTGACATTGTCCGCCTGGTCTACTTGGATCAAACCAATACCACAGATAGTGTCCGCCAGGTGCAAGTCGACGCCAAGTGTATTGAAGGCAACCTGGGCGGCGTCCGCATCACGCGATCACAGATCGCCGATGGCGAATTGCGAATCAAGACACGTTTGAAGACGGCGGACGCACTGACCAATATCGGCAATCGCTACAAGGAATTTGGTCTCAAAGACAACGCTCGCGGCAAGTATGACCAGGCCTTAGAGCTGTGCGAAGAGATCATGAACGAGGCCCGTCAACTGGGTGGCCGTTTGCTTGAAGAAACCTACGTTCAGCTGTGGCGAATTTACTTCGAAATGGATCGGCTGGAGTTGGCCGCGGCGATGGCCCAGCGACTGCAGCGCGATTTTCCGAACAGCGGCTTCGTTGATGACGCGCTCCTGCAGTTGGCCGAAGTCGCGCGCAAACAAGGCAACCTTAACCGAGCTATCGGCGTTTACTCGCGATTGGTCAACATGGAAAGTAGCCAGTTGCGGGGTGAAGCGCAGTTTGGGATCGCCGAGTGTTACAAGGAATTGGCTGAGGCCGCCACGGGCGCGCGGGCGACTCAAATCTACGATCGGGCCTTTCAAGAATACAAGAAGGTATTTGACCGCTTCCCCGACAGCGGGCGCGTGGGCGAGGCCGTCGCGCAGATGGCGAACTACTATTATCGCCAGCAAGATTATTCCCGCGCCATTGATACGTTCGAAAATGTTCTGTCCAACTATCCTGACGCCAAGTTTTTGGACGTGATTCTGTTTAATTACGGTCGCTGCCTGTATCGGATGGATCGCAAAGGGGAAGCGCGAAGGCGATTCGACCAACTGATCGGCGACTACCCGGAAAGTCCCTTGGCAGCCGATGCAAAACAGATTTCCGAAGCACTAGCCAAAGCAGGAATGTAATGCTTGTCCAACTGTTACCCACGCGCAGCACGGCTTATTCCAAAAGCAGTTCGTTCGTCTTGTGCAGCCTCGCCTCCGGCGTGATCCTGCTACTTTTGGCGATCACACCCGCCGGCGGACAAGAAACTGAAGCCGGGACGGCAGAGGCAAACGCCGCGACGGGCGATGCTGTCAGCCAGGAGGCGACACGGCTTGAAGCCGAGCTGGGCAAATATCGAGACACGACACCTGAAGCTGGTGCCGCGTTGTATCAACTGACCGAGCTCTATCACCAGCATGCGCGAGTCTTTGGGCTGGTCCGGTCCGCTCAGCGTTTTGTCGCGGCGCAGACTTCCGATCCCCGCCATGCGGCTGTGATGCTGAAACTGTTGGACGGTCTGGAATCACTTTCGCGGCATCAGCAATTCACGGTGATCGCCAGACAGTTCCTGACACGACATCCCAACGCTCCCCAGTGCGCCGACGTGCAGGAACGCCTGGCTTCGACGTTGGAACAGATGGGAGAACGTGAAGATGCCGCCGAAGTATATCGAGATCGCTGGCAACGCACGCCGAACCCCAGCGGCCGCGATTTTGGCCGGAATGCCTGCCGGCTCTTCTCCACGCTTGGAAATGCCGGCATCATACAAGGCGCTACCTTGGCCGAAGAGTTATTCGACCGTTTACCCAAAGACGAATACGCTAAGCATATCGGACTTCGCTCCTATCACGAATGGCGTCGCGCGCGACAATGGGGTCCGGCCAACGTCATTGGCAACAAGTTGATTCAGTCCAATCTTCTGAAAGACGCCGAGCAACGACGCGAGATCTTACGGACCATGGCCGAGAATTACGGCCAGCAGGGACAACATTCCAACGCCGTCGAAGTGCTCAAGAAAGTCCGCGCGATTCGAGACGATCAATGGTCGCTGTATTATCAGATCCAGAGGATGTACGATTCAGCCGCACCTGCCTCGCAAATCGAACCGTTGGTAAATCAATACGTGACGCGGCATAAGGACCGCGATGACCGAAACGAGCGCGTCGCCTTGTTAGCCATCGCGTGGAATCGTGAGAAGAATACCGAACGAGCACTGGTACTGTTTCGCCATTTGCTGTCGACCGTGCCGCAAACCCAAAGCGTCGCTTCGTACTTTGTGCAGCTCAACGGTACCGAACCCGACAGGCTCAAAGACACCGAACAGGCACTGTTGCAGGCGATTGCCAAGAAACCGAAAGATGTGTGGTATCTACGATATCAACTCGGATTCGCGCTCTATCGCGACCGGATGAAAGACGATGTCAAAGCGCGCCGAGTGTTACGGGAGTTGATCGAGCAATCACCCACCAACGATGGCAATACGTGGAACGTCATTTCCTGGCTACTTTCGACGGCACCCAACGAGAGCGAGTTCCGCGCGGATGTTGCACGGATCATCACGACTCGCCGCAATTACATTCATTGGTCGAATCTGCGCCAGTACCTGGGCAACTGGGCCAAGAACGCCCGGCGGGACAAAGCGTTAAAGGAACGCGCCAATTACGTACGTGTGGAATTAGAAAAGGCCGACAAGGATCCCGTCGTGTCGCTGGTGCTGCAAATCCGCCGCGGCCCCTATGACGCGCGCGACGCACGCTTACGAGACGAACTTCTCAAGCCAACTCTTTTCAAAACCTTGAATGCGGAAATGAAACGCTACGTGTTGTGGGACCACGGATACTACCATCAGCACTACGCGCCCACCAAGGAACGTGCGTTGGCCGCCCAGTACTACCGGCAATTGGTCGCTCTGGACCCGGACAACTTTGATTATCGCTACCGCTATCTGCAGGTCGCAACGGATTACGGTCAACCGGAAGTTGCAAAGGAAGCGGCTTTGTCGATGTTGTCAATCGAACCGCCGTCAAACCAAAGCGATGCCTGGCGACGCTTGCTGGTCGCTGCGGAGAAGAACATGGACGTGGCCCTGGCGATGCGTGCCGTTGAGTGGGCCAAAAAATCACAACAGAAGTTCGGGCCTGACTGGACAAATACGACCAACATGGGCGACGTGCTACTTCGACTGGAACAAGAGCCGGCGGCAGTCGCCTTGTGGACGGCCGCCGCCCAACCGGGAAATGATCACCACGAGTCGGCCGAATCCGCTTGGAAACTGTTCGAGCGCATCGAAGACCCACAACAGAAGATTGCCTTCGCGCACGCTCGTTTCATCAAAGACACTGATGCAATTGGCCGGTACGGGGCATGGCTGGCCGATACCTATCTGCGGTTGGGGAATCTGGACGCCTTTGAGAAGACTTTGCGCGAAACCAGAACAAGAGAACGCAACCGACCGTTTCGCGCTGTTACGCTCGACGCCTGGAGCCTGCACTACATGCTGCACAATTATCGCAGCAGCCACGCAGATTATCGGGTCGACAAGGAGCAGGAAAACTCGCCGGAGAATATCCAACGCGTCGCTCGTGTGATCGCGG
>NYXM01000190.1 GCA_002685655.1 Planctomycetaceae bacterium | reverse complement strand
TGCGGGAGATCAACACGAAGGGAAAAGACGCCCGCTTCAAAAAGACCGAGCGAGGGAAGTTCGTCGCCAAAAGCTAGGCGATGCCACGGGTTCCGGCCCAACGCCCCACGTCCGCGACGCTGGGGCGTTTTCTCGTTGGTGGGCTCGCTGGCCAATGATCGCGACCGGTCGCGACACGGCGCAAACGTCGCAACGCGGGGAGCATCGATTGCCGAGGAGAAAATACTAGTGGAATCGTCGTCCGACCTATTGATGTTCTCGCCCGTTCGTGGCTCCTGTGTGTTGGTGATTCGACGTGCCGGCCAAAGACAAACCGAAAGGACCAAACCATGACTACCTACTATGTCGCCACACTTGCCTGCTACGTGCTGGTCGAAGCGAATGATGAGGCGCAGGCCCGCGAGAAAGGCCATGCAGCGTTGCGTGATCTGTATGCAGAACTGCAGCAGCAACCGAGCAAAGAGGTGCCGATCGAGATCCGCACCATTCGCAAAGCTGACGAGGATGAAAACGAACATTGGACCTGGCATCACAACATGCTCAAAGCGGAAGGAAAACAATGACAACGACCCCTCGCCCTGGCGACCGCGTCCGGCTCGTAGCCATGCATGACGATCCCGATCCGATCCAATCCGGACAGATGGGAACAGTCGTTTCTGTCTCGCGTCACGACAGCGGAAAGGATGCTTGGCAGCAAATCGATGTGACCTGGGACAACGGGCGCACGCTCATGCTTGTCTCGCCCCCTGACCGATTCGAGATTGTCCGCGACGAACCCACAGCGTCGTGACTTATTCACGTGGTCACCTCCTTCGTGACGCCTTCGTCCGCCGACCACGCTGCATCCAAGTATCGGACAGGCAGGTCCATATCGATCGCTAGGTCGATCTCTGCCTGGACACCGCGACTCTCCCGCCATCCGTCGAGCGTCAGAACCACCATCTCGTCGCAACGACGCAGGTACTCTCGATCGAACCGCTCCCAGTAATCCCAGTCGATCGGCAAACCATATCTCACCAGCGGGTGCCCGTGCACGATCGGCGAGAACACTACGTTGCCGCCACGTACCATTTCTGCCGTAACCAGGCACGCCGCATCGAAGCGGGCCTCGCGAACGACGAGGTCGGAATGCGTATACGGACTGGCGAGGTAAATCACGCGCTGGCCTCCCTGCTTCTTCTGCGGGCGCGGCGACGGCGTTTGTTTTCCACAGCCAGTTCTGACGCGCAGCGGCGGCAGATTCCCATTGTGCCGTTTCGCCCACGGTAAACGTAGAAATCCGTTTCAATTGGACGCATCCACCGACACCTTCGGCATCGCTTCAGCCACGTGTTGCCGACGCGAAGGCAACCGCTGTGAATACGTTTGTGTTCAAGCCGAGTCACTAATCGCAGGTTTTCGACCCGGTTGTCGAGTTTGTCCTCATTGATGTGATGAATTTCCTTGCCCGGTGGAACTCGCCCGTAGTGTGATTCCCACACGATCACGTGCTCAAACCTCTGCGATCGATCCTTCAACGTCATGCGACGATAGCCGAACTCGGTGATTGAACCACGCGGTGTCGGGTACGTCCTCATCGCATGTCCTCCTCTCGCGCCTTCATCGGAATCGGCGACTCGCCTGTGCGCTGGAGAATGGCCGGCACGCCGGTGAAGCGCTGGAAGCGATCCGCGATAACGTCACAATATGGGGCATCGATCTCCATCAGGAATGCGCAACGGCCGGTCTGCTCAGCCCCAATGAGTGTCGATCCACTTCCACCAAACAGGTCGAGCACGTTCTCGCCCTTGACGGACGAGTACTGGATTGCGAGAACGGCCAACTCGGCTGGCTTGCCCGTCAAGTGCTCAAGCTTCTGAGGTGGGATCTTCTTCACATGCCAAAGATCGGTCGCGTTGTTTGGTCCATAGAAGCGGTGGGCAGCGCCTTCCTTCCAGCTATAGAAACACCACTCGTGCGCACCCATGAAGTCCTTGCGGGTTAGAACCGGGTGCTGCTTATCCCAGATAATTGCTTGTGAAAAGTAGAGCCCGACCGCCTTAAGAGCGCCTCCGTAATTCAGGCAATTAGCGTATCCGCCCCAGATGTACGCGGCTCGCCCCGGCAATAACACGCGGGCGATGTTGCCGAACCAAGCATGCAATAGCTCGTCGAATGCTTCGTCTGATAAGAAGTCGTTCTCCAGAGGCCGGTCCTTGGCCCGCATCTTCTTGCCAGTCGGCTTCGACTTTTCCGGATGCCGTTCGAGATCGAACTTCTGGTGGTGCGTCTTGGAAAAACTGCTGTTGCCTGCCGCGATGGCGTTGTTACTACGGGGCTCCAAGCGGACATTATACGGTGGGTCTGTGTTCACAAGATGAACGTCGGCACCATCCAGCAGGCGATCGACGTCTTCCGGTTTGCTGCTGTCGCCGCACAGAAGACGGTGATTACCAAGAATCCACAAGTCACCAACTTGGGTTATCGCTTCGTCCGGCGGCTCCGGCACGTCGTCCGGATCACAGAGCCCTTCTGTTACACCGGGGTCCATGAGCTTGGCCAGGTCATCCTGGTTGAACCCAAGTAGCCCCAGGTCGAAACCGGCGTCGCCTAGCTCCGACAATTCGATCGGCAGCAGATCGTAATTCCACTCGGCTAACTCGGCCGTTTTGTTGTCGGCAATCCGATACGCCTTGACCTGCTCGGGCGTCAGGTCCTTGGCAACATGCACCGGCACTTTCTTCAGGTCGAGTTGAACAGCCGCCTTGTATCGGGTGTGACCGCAGATAATCACACCCTCGGTATCAACCACGATCGGCTGGCGGAAACCGAACTCGCGGATCGAGGCCACCACAGCTTCGACGGCATCATCGTTGATGCGAGGGTTGTTTTCGTAGGGGCGAATTTCTGAAATCGGACGTTGTCGAATCTGCATGGTTTCCTCCGTGAGAAAGCGTTCTGTCCCGTGAAACAAACTCTGAGTGACTTGGCGACTGTTCCCGCGTACCTCTAAAAAAAACGCTTTTTTTCCAAGTACCTACGCGGGAACAGTCGACGCCGGTCCGCTCTGGCAGGTCGCAACGTCCTGGCACATGGCCACGAACTCCTCGACGGTCATCGAACCCTTCGCAGAGTTGACTAGATGAACGACCACACAGAGATTGCTGACCTCGTGCGTGCCCCCACGAGACAACGGAACGACATGGTCCAGCGAAGCAGTCTCCGGTGTGAGTTCACGGTTGCTGAGTGCACATCGAAAATCTTGCGACTCAATCAGCTCCATGATCATCTTGGCTGTCACAGTAGCTTTGCCTGGCATACCGGCCTCCTTTCCTCTTGTTGTGGTTGTTCGAAACGGTATGGGCCCATCGCTCCCAGCCCGTGCGGGCATGGCGACGAAAGCGGTTATGACCCTGCTGCCAAAGGCGACTGCAGGCGTCGTCCCACGTGTGAGTCGAGTAGCGCTGGAATCGCTGCCGGCTTCGCGCTTTGGTTAGCGGAAAGCGGCGGCGCAGTCGGAACGATGCAGCCAGGCTCTGTGTCCGCCTTTCCCACGGCGTCAGATCGCGGCTGCTGCACCGTGATGACAAGCGATTCTTCATGCCTTGTGCGGCAAATCGCCATTGCCAGGCTTTCAGCACCGCGGCAGGGACGTTGCCCTGGAGATCAACCAGTCGTTTCCGTCTGCATATTTGCTCGCCGTGACGGTCGACGAGAATGACGCCATTCCCGACGTCGATCGCGTTGACGGTGACTTGTCGGAGTTGGATAGGAAGATTCACAGCGCATCACCTCCCACCCGCCGATCGGCGAATATTTGGCGACGAGGGCCGACAGACAACTGGCAAGAGATGTTGGACGAGATCGCTCGCTTCAGACCGCCGTTGCGGGGTTAGCGGTCTTTGGCGGGTTATTTTCCCGCTACTTATATAGCGCTTATGTACGTGTACGCGCTTTTCATGTGCGTACATCCTCGCGCACGTGTAAGCATAGGCGGAAAATAACCCCGCAAACCCCGCAAATCTTCGTAACATGTGACTACCAAAGTCCTTTCTGTGCGGGGTTAGTTGCGGGGTTATCGGATTCGTGCGGGGTTAATAACCCCGCAAGTTTCCAGCGACGGATTTTGCGATGCCCGTCGATGCCTGCGTTCAACAGCTTGTGGCCGTTGAAGATACGACCAGCCAATCGTGAGAGATGCCGTCCTAGCGACCGGCGGAGTGCGCCCGCGCGCACACCATGTACATCGAGATGTACAAGGAGCGCATCGGGCAGCGCGCGCGCCGTGTGCGCGCCGTGTACATCGTCCTCAATCAGGCGTTGGCACAGGTAGTCCACGATCACCGGCTGTGAGTTGAACTCCTCCCACCACGCATCGAAGAAGGCTGTCCACTGCTGAGTGTCCTCGTCCTGCACGACCTGTGTCTGCTCAAGGTTCCCAAGGAAGCCATCGATTCCAGCGAACGCCAGGATGCTCCCCACGGTCTCGGCCCATTCGTCGAAGCTGCCCAGCGTGGGCACGTCGGCTTTTGGCTTGCCGTTGGTGTACCAGGCTCGCACGACCGTGAGCGCCGCCGAGAGGAGATCGCCACGCTTGGCTCGGATATGACGCTCCAGTCCTTTAATCTTGAAGCCCGTCCGCTCCCAAGGACGTTCGGCATTGGCGTCCAGGCGGATGCTGTAACTGCGACGCGGGATGTCGCCGGCCACACGCAAGTTGTTCCCGGTTGCAGCCCAGACCACCCGCGACGGCAACCGAATCGCGTTGTTGCGACCCAGTAAGCGATCAGACCATTCCTCGGTGGTCAGCGCGGCCGCCAATGATGGCGAGTCGATGGTGGTGTTGTCCGGAATGTTGTCGAGCAACACGAACGGTGAAGCAGCCAGCAAAATCGACGTGATCTTCTTGCGCCATTCGTCGTCGTTCTCTTTTGATGGAATCGACTCGGATGAGACGTTGCCTACTGCGATCGTCCCCAGCGCCGTCACCAACAGCGTCTTTCCCGTTCCCTGCATAGGAGCGTCGACGATCGCGAGCGGCACATGCCCTGTGATCACCGGCCGCATCAGGAGCGAGAACAGGATGGCGAGAGCATTGGCTTGGCTCGGCTCGTCCGCGAACGGAAAGTCGCTGATCACGTCGAGCAGGATGTCAACGCAGGCCTGGACTTCGTTGCTGTCGGGATACTCGGGGATCGGAGTGAGCTTGAGATCCGGATCTGGGCAATACATGAGTCGGCTGGGCGGATCGTAGCCGGGCTGCGTGCAGATGGTTCCGTCATGCCGCAGAATGGGTGCCCGCGCAATGCCGGCCAACGGTGGCAGGTTCCAGGTCGTTTGGGCCAGCACGTTCTCCGCAAGCGACAACGGCGGGTTGGTGCCAACCTGCTCGTAGCAGCCGCCTTCGCCTTTGCGGAGCGTGAAGAAGTTGGCGACTTCCGAAAGACGGCAGCGCATCCGCACGCGGTCGAATGTCTCAATCTTGGGGACACTGTTCTCGTCACGCATTACGCGGGAGACGGATCCGGCGCGTACGAATACCGCGGGCGGGGTGTTGGCTTGAATCATGGAAGCCAAGGCCTGGTCGGTCAGATCACTCAGTTGCACGTCATCGATTAGGATCGACGGCAGTCCAGGGTTTGTTGGCGGTGGCGCCGGTGGACGCGATCGTTTCCGCTTTCCCTTGGGCTTGTACTGCTTGGTGACTTTGTTCAGCGCCTTGGCGACAGTCATCTCGCCGTAGGACTGCTCGCCGTGCAATTCGTCCCACTTGGGGCGCATCAAACCAGATTGTCGAAACAGCCGATCAATCTGAGCGTTGTCCTTCGTGTAGAACGCCAAGGTAAACACGACCGAGGAGTCCGCCTCACTGGCAGAATTGAAGTGTGCGTTCCAATCTCCACTCCACAGCGATGTGAACTTGGCCCCACTGCGGCGCTGTTTCGACGCCAGATCGATGATCTTGTCGTCGGTCAGATGTACATGGCCGTTGCTGCTTGGTTTGGGGACTGGTGTTGTCTGGGGCGTGCCCGCGCCATTGCCCTCTTCTTCTTCGCCAAATACAGCCCGGTAGACACAGCCGAGCGATTCCAATCGAGCTTCAATTCCGGTCGTAGATGACGCTAACCGCTCTCCGGTCACGGTGAAGAACCGATCGCGGTCATAGATTTCGACTTCGCCTTCGTGATAGGCTTTGCGACAGCGCGATCCCGGCTTGGTCGCTTTCACGAACACCTTGATG
>NYXM01000189.1 GCA_002685655.1 Planctomycetaceae bacterium | reverse complement strand
GATAATGATTGTTAGGGCCGGAATCAGGAATTAATCGGCCCAACATGTTGCTTGACACAGCATCACTGAAGACCACATCGCCTCCAGCCGCCAGCCTTCGGCCTAGATTGGCCTGGCCATAGCAGACCATCCAGAGGAAATAGGGGTCCGATTTTGGCTACCCCCACAGAAATACCAGTAGAATTTTCAAACAATGGCCGGAAATACCACCCTGTTTTCGCTCCTGCTAACCTGCTAACCATCGGGGCCAAATTGGCCCTCCCACCGTCCAATAACCAGCTGGATGATATTTGAGCGACCAAAATAGCTCGATAGTAAACCGTCTGAGTTGATGCCAGCTTCTGAAGTTAATGAAATAGTTTTACTCTTGTCAAACACCATATTACACCAATTGATCATCAAATCCAGAGTCAGATTGACTCTGAAAGGAAGGGAATTACCATTAGAAATCACGTAAATTCTATGGATATGATAATAGAATTTATGCCTTTGGACGTTATAATTAGCTTGTCGGCAGTACAAGCTACTTGGCAAAAGGGGAAAATGGTGCTAAAATATTCGAAATCCGCTGATGTCCAAAAGGGCTCCAAATGGCCTTCAGTAGCGGATTTAGCTCAAACCCTTATCCGGACTGGGTTTGAGGTGGCTGGGTTACCTGTTTTCATGGCCAATGGTGAGAGCCAAAAGGGGCTGAAAAGGGAGGTCAGCGGATTAGGGGCTGCAAACCCTTGCTATGACTGGCTGAAAAAGGGTGAGGGGTTCCAAATAGTGAATGACCGCTTGCGGTATTGAAACACTGGCGTGCTAGGATCACAGTAGACCAGGGCATTGGATTTGCCTGGGAGTTCCAAATAGTGAATGACCGCTGGCGGTATTGAAACATATTCCGTCAGCCACGACGAGGCGAAGACCTGGACCGAGCCGCGCGAACTGCCCGCCACTCTCACCGGTGATCGGCATGTGGCGAAGAGCAGCCCGACCTACGGGCATTATCTTGCCTGGGTGGGGCGCTTCGAAGACATCCTCGAAGGAAAACCGGGCGACTACCGCGTCAAGCTCTTCCATAACACCATGCGCAAGGAATCGGACCCGCCCGGGACCGGCAACGCCGACTGCGGCTACTCCGACCTCGAACGCCTGCCCGACGGAACGATCGTCGCCACGACCGATCTCAAGTCTGCGGCGGGGCCGGAGAAGCATTCCGTCATGAACACGCGGTTCACCCTGACAGAAACGGATTCGCTGGCCAAAGAACACCTGAAAGCCCGGTAGACCCATGAAACATGAATTTTCACTCCTCACCGCCCTGCTGCTCGCACCGCTCACCGCGCTCGACGCCGCTGACCGGCCGAAGCCTTCCGCCCATGTCACGCAGGAGCTTCTCAACAGCATCCACGTCCCGCCGAAGTTGATTACCGATCCCTTTCCGGCCTACGCGCAGAAGTATCTGCCCTTTGCCATGGCGGCGAGCATGGAGGCCACGAAACGCGGTCGGCTGTGGACCTGCTGGGCGGGCGGGCAGGACGGGCCGAATGCCTATCTGCTGGCGAGCTACAGCGATGACCAGGGCAAGTCGTGGCGCGATCCGGTGTTCGTGATTGACCCGCAGGCGCACGGGCTGAAGATGGGCACGCGGCTCGGTTCCTTCTGGTGCGATCCGAAGGGGCGGCTCTGGCTCTTCTTCCATCAGTCAGTCGGCATGTTCGACGGCAGTTGTAGCAACTGGTTTGTCCGCTGCGATGATCCCGACGCTGAAAAGCCTGAGTGGACCGAACCGGTTTACCTCGGCTTCGGCGCGTCGCTGAACAAGCCCATTGTGCGCAGAAACGGCGAATGGATTCTGCCCGTGTCGCTGTGGGAACGCTGGCACATCGACAAGCCCTTTGCTGATTGCTACCGCGAACTGGACGCAGTGCGCGGCGCGAATGTCTTTGTCTCCGAGGATGAAGGCGCTCACTGGCGGTATCGGGGCGGCATCATTTTCAAGGACAGTTGCTTCAACGAGCACTCCGTGGTCGAACCTTCGGCACGGCCGGCTCTGGATGCTCTCGCGAGGCATGCAGGCAGCCTGGCAGAGTTGCTCCGACGATGACGGCAAGACCTGGCAACCCCAGACCACCGCTTTCCCGCACGTTAACAGCAAGTGCATCTTCCGCCGCCTCCAGTCGGGCAACATCCTGCTCATCCGACACGGCCAGAAGATCGCCAAGGCCACGCCCGCCCGTCAGGAGTTGACCGCATTCCTTTCCGCTGACGAGGGCCAGACGTGGTCCGGCAAGCTGCTGCTCGATGAACGGACCGGCGTCTCCTATCCCGACATGGCGCAGGCTCCGAACGGCGACATCTACGTGCATTACGACCGCGGTCGCACCAGTGCGGCGGAGATCCTCTTCGCCCGCTTCCGCGAGGAGGACGTGAAGGCTGGGAAACTGGTCTCAGAGGGTGCCTCGCTGAAGAACATCGTCAAAAGCAGGCTCCTGGGCATGAACCGCGGCGGGGCGGATGCTCCGACGACGTCCAACGAATGAATCCAAACGCTCCCGGCCAGAACATTGAAACAATGAAACCCACCCTCACCATCCTCACCACGCTGCTGCTTTTGCCGTTTGGGGTGCTACATGCCGCAGTCATCACAGACTGACGCCGCTGTGGCGAGTTCTCCGAATCGTCTGCCCTTTCCGGACGGCATCCAGCCTGTGCGCGTCGAACGCAGCGATTCGGACAAATACAAGTTCCTGCACGACCCGGCGATCGAGGTACACAAAGGGGAGCTTTTCGCCGCTTGGTATAACTGCCCACAGCAGGAAATCGTCGGCGAGTCGCTCATCCGCTGCCGCCGCTCGAAAGACGGAGGCAAGACGTGGGGCGCGGTGGAAGTCATCGCTTCAGACACGAGCGGCGATGGGACCTACTACGTGCCCGCACAGTTGCTTTCCCACGGGGGCGCGCTGCACGCCTTCGTCGGCACGATGAAAGGCGGGCACGACCTCATCAAGAGCTGCGCGGTTTATGTGCGGGACGAAACGGCGAACCGCTGGCAGCCGCGCGGGGAAATCGCGAACCTCTTTCTGCCAAACTGCCAGCCCATCAAGATGGCGAACGGCAATTGGGTCATGGCGGGCCGGGCCGCGAGCCGCTTCGGCGTGAAGCCCGTCATCCCGGCCGTGGCCATCAGCCAGGGTGACGATCTGACGGGCCGCTGGAACGTGGTCCCGCTCCAGGCGGAAATGACGCCAGCGCGCTGCCCCGAGACCACTGTCTGGGTGGAAGGCAGCAAGTTGCTCGCCCTAACCCGCAACAACACGGGCGCGGTGCCTTTCGTGTATGCTAGTCAGGACTATGGCCGCACCTGGAACGTCATCGAGCAGCACCCGCTCAAGGCTTCGTCCGCCAAACTGTATGCCGGCCATCTTTCCACGGGAGAGCGCTATGTGGTCTTCAACCTCCCCCCGGAGCGCGGAACTCTGGTGATCCGGGTCAGCCGCCCCGGCGAACTCGCCGCCGAGAAAATGTGGCGGGTGCAGGACCGCAGCGACCCGGCCTATCCCATCCCTCCGGGCGCCCGTGCTTTCCACTATCCCTGCGCCATCGAACACGGGGGTCGCCTCCTCGTGCTTTACACCGTCGGTAGCTCACCGCCTCGTCAATGTGAACTCACGATCATCCCAATTGCGTCGCTCCAACTCAGAAATCGCTGAAGAAACCAGGAAACCAAATCCATGAAACACACTCTCACACTCCTCACCGACCAGCTGCTCGCGTCGTGGTGGCGGCGAAAAGATAATCCTAACACTGAAACAAGCTAACCATGAAATTGAAACCGTATTACGCTCTTCTGCTTGCGCACGTTTTGCTGCAAAATCTTGCCGCTGAACCCTCACGTCACTGGCCGCTGGATGAGGTGAACGGCTCGTTGACGATCAGGGGCTCCACCAAAATCGCCGCCGGAGCTTCCGGAAAAAGCCTGGTGCTCGACGGCGACTGGCTGATCGAACTCAACGACAGCGCCAAGTCCGCCAGCGGCGCCTTCACCGTCTCGCTTTGGTTCAATCCCTATGACCTCGCCGGCCGCCAACAGATGCTGGCGGGCAAGAACCGGTATTCGCGCAACGAGCGCCAGTGGAGCATCACCATCGAGCCTAATGGAAAGCTAAAGGCATTCCTGTGGCAAAATGGTTGGAGAACCATTTCATGCCCGCAGCCGCTGAAGGCTGGCGCCTGGCACCTCGCAACGCTGGTGGTCGGTCAGGACAAGGCGGCGCTGTTTTTGAATGGCAAGCCCGCGGGCGTGGTGAAGCTAGAGACGCCGATCGCGGCGACACCGTCTCCCATCACCCTCGGCGGCATCTGGGATCGGGAAACCGTGCGTCAAGCCTTTGACGGCGCATTGGACGAATTCTCGCATCAACCACGAGCCTTGAACGCCAAGGAGGTCGCCGCGGCTTATCGGCCGGTCTCGGCGTTGCACGACGTGCTGAAACTCGCCGCCGGTTTGCCGCTCTGGGACGCCACGCAAACACTGCCGGGAGCCGCCGAACTGCCGCAGGTGGCGGGCGCGGAGTTTCACGTCATCAAAAAGCGACGACCGGACACCGACGGCGCCAAATGGACGCTCGGTGTCGGCCTTGCCTGGCACAAAGAGAAGCTCTACGCATCCTACGGCTACAACAAAGGCAACGAAAACACGGCGACGGAAGAGGCGCATGTGAAGGTCAGCAACGATGGCGGCAAGAGTTGGGGGCCACCCGTGGTCATGGATGCGGGCGAGGGTGGTCTCGGCGTCAGCCACGGCGTTTTTCTCTCTCATCAAGACAAGCTGTGGGCCTTCATGGGAGCCTTTTATGCTCACACCCAACTCTATCACCGCGTTCACACGCGTGCCTACACGTTGAATGAAACCTCGGGCCAGTGGGAACCGCGTGGCCCGGTCCTCGAAGGCGGCTTTTGGCCGATGCAGGAACCGCTGAAAATGCCGGACGGCAACTGGATCATGTCCGGGTTCCGAATCGACAGTCAGTATGGCGGGCCGGGCAACCTGCCCGCCGTGGCGATCAGCCAGGGCGACGACTTCACCAAGTGGGATCTTGTCGTCATTCCTGCTGCAGGCGGTCTTGGCAACATCTGGGGAGAGTCCACGGTCATTGTCGAAGACAAACGCATCCTCAACATCGCCCGCTACGGCAAAAGACCGAAAGCGTTGTTCTCGGTGAGCGAAGACCACGGCCGCACTTGGACGCCGGCCGCCGTTTCCAATCTGCCCATGGCCACCAGCAAGCCGTATGCCGGCATCTTGAGCACGGGCCAGCGTTACCTGGTCTGCACCACCACCGCCAATACGGGATCAAGACGGACGCCTTTGACCATTGCGGTGAGCCAACCAGGCGAATCCGCCTTCAGCAAAGTCTTCCTCATCCGCACCTCTGTTTCCGACCAGACGCCCGGCGTCTCCGCGCGAAACGCCGATTTCAGTTACCCCTACGCTATCGAGCACGAGGGCAAGCTCTACATCGGCTACACCCACAAGAGCCATGCCGCGAACGAACTGGCCGTTGTCCCCGTGAGCAGTTTGGAGATCAAGCCATGAAAACCAACTTCACCCTTTGGGCATTCTTTACCATCCCCCTTGCCTTGCCGGGCTTCACTCTCGGGCAACAGCCTGCAGGCATTGTGCTGACCGAGCAAAAACGTCAAGAACTGCGAAAGCTTGCCGATGCCACGCTGGAAGCACCGAAACTGAACACTTCGCCCGGGCCGGAATATGCGATCGCGAATCTGGAATACGGCATGACGATCGGCATCGAGCGCACCCCCGGCGGGAGACTGGTGGCGGCCTGGATCGGTGGGGAGGATGGGCCCGGTGCATACATGCTCGTCTCGAGAAGTGACGATGATGGCTTCACCTGGACAGATCCGATCCTGCTGATCAATGGACAGTCCGATGATCTGTCGTTCGAGCGCTCAGTGATCATTGGCAATCTGTGGACGGATCCAAATGGAAAACTCTGGATCTTTTTCGACCAGACCATGCAGCATTTCGATGGCCGGGCCGGTCTCTGGGCTGCCTACTGCGAGAATCCGGATGCCGAAAAAATGGTCTGGTCGAATCCGGTTCGCCTCTTCGACGGGGCCATGCTCAACAAGCCCCTCGTGACCAGCGATGGCGAGTGGATGCTCTTTTCCTACTTGCTCCATGCGGATGGCTTTCATCAGTTCAAGGGGAAACTGTTTCCCGAACTGGATCCGATCCGGGGCGTCAATCTACTCGTCTCCAACGATGAGGGTAAAACCTGGCAACATCGCGCGACCGTGCCGACCCACAACAGGGAATGGATCGAGGCCATGGGAATCGAACGAAAGAACGGTGATCTCTGGCTGCTGGCACGAACCAGCAAGGGCATTGCTGAATCCACCTCGTCCGACAAGGGGCAGACCTGGACAGTATTCAAGAAATCCCCCACCATCGCTCACCCGTCGGCGCGGTTTTTCGTCCAGCGCCTCGCCTCGGGGAATCTACTACTGATCAAGCACGGAACTGAAATCAACAAACATACCGGGCGAGAAGCCCTGAGTGCGTGGCTCTCCGTAGACGATGGCGCAACCTGGTCCGGAGGACTCGTTATCGATCACCGGAAGAACGTGAGCTACCCGGACGGGTTTCAGGCTCCGGATGGCAGCATCTACATTTCCTACGACTGGAGACGAGGCTCTAAGGGGCACATTCTTTATGCAAAGTTTACTGAAGCGGATGTCATTGCTGCAGAGCTCGTAAACCAGGAGTCTCGCATAATGCAGCCAATCATGATCCCAGGCAGATTGAATCACCGAGATCACCAGTAGGAGGCCGGAGCATGCCATTTCAAATAAAGAATACAGAGCAGTTCGCAGGCACCGCTTCAACTCTGGCTTCGTGGTGGAGCAAACAAACTGTTACTAAGACGAATTGATAGATGAAACTGATTTTATTC
>NYXM01000188.1 GCA_002685655.1 Planctomycetaceae bacterium | reverse complement strand
GACGCCACAAAATGTTGTGCCGCAGGAATCGCTCCAAATAACACAGCTCGAGATCACCCAACGCTATGTCTCATCAGTCCGATCTTATCGCTTCCGACATCGACGCCTATCTGTCTCAACACGAGCAAAAAGAGCTGCTCCGGTTCTTGACGTGTGGCAGTGTGGATGATGGCAAAAGCACCTTGATCGGCCGGCTGTTCTACGATGCCAAGTTGATCTACGAAGATACACTCAAGACGCTTGAAAAAGACTCTGCGACGCAGGGCACGACTGGCGGAGACTTCGACCCGGCGTTGTTTACCGACGGCCTCAAGGCCGAGCGCGAGCAGGGCATCACGATCGATGTTGCCTATCGGTATTTCTCGACGGCCAAACGCAAGTTCATCATTGCTGACACACCGGGTCACGAGCAGTACACGCGGAACATGGCCACCGGTGCCTCGACTTGCGATCTGGCGATCATCCTGGTTGATGCGCGGCATGGTGTCGTCACGCAAACCAAACGGCACAGTTTCATCGTTTCGTTGCTGGGCATAAAGCACGTCATGGTGGCCGTCAACAAAATGGATCTGGTCGACTATTCGCAAGACGTCTTCGACCAGATCTACTTGGACTACAGGAACTTTGCGGAGCGGCTAAATATTCCCGATCTGCACTTCATTCCTATTTCCGCGCTGCTGGGTGACAACATCGTGGATGCCAGCGACAACATGCCATGGTATCAAGGCACCACGTTGATGAACTTCTTGGATTCGGTCTATATCGGATCGGACCGTAACTTGGAGGATTTTCGGTTTCCCGTCCAATTCGTGAACCGGCCGCATCTGGATTTTCGAGGCTTTTGCGGCACGATTGCCTCCGGCATTGTCCGCAAAGGGGACGAAATCATGGTTCTGCCGTCGCGCACCAAGAGCCGCATCAAGTCTATCGTGACGTTCGACGGCGATCGCGAAGAAGCCTTTACGCCCGAGTCCGTCACGCTGACATTGGAAGACGAAGTCGATGCCAGTCGTGGCGATATGATTGTCCGACCGGGCAACATGCCGAAGCAGGAACAGAAGTTTGATGCCATGATCGTCTGGATGGACGAAGAGCCGCTCGTTCCCGGCAAGGCCTATATCTTCAAGCAGACCACCAAGACCGTCACCGGCACCATCAATACGTTGCGCTATCAGGTGGACGTGAACTCGCTGCATCGCCAGGACACACCCACCTTGGAATTGAACGAGATCGGTCGTTGTGCCGTGTCGCTGAACGAACCGATCTGCTTTGATCGATACAAACGAAATCGGGTTACCGGTTCATTTATCGTGGTCGATCGCATTCGAAATGTGACACTCGGCGCCGGCATGATCTTGGACCGAGTCACCGGCGATCAATTGACGGCTCACTGGGACGATGCGCCGCAGAGTAAAACGCTCGCCACCGAGATCAGCAACGTTTCGGCTGATGAGCGCGTGGCCCGCTTCGGCCAACGCCCAGTGACGATTCTGATCACCGGCCTGACAGGTTCCGGAAAAACGACTACCGCCTATGCTTTGGAGCGTCGTCTGTTTGACATGGGCCGTGCGACGGCCGTGCTGGATGGACAGAACATGCGACGGGGCATCAGCAGGGATCTGGGTTTTGCATCCGAAGATCGTTCAGAAAACCTGCGCCGGAGTGCGGAAGTTGCCAAGCTGATCAACGACGCCGGCATGATCTGCGTTGCGGCGTTTCTGGCACCTAACGACGACGTACGCAAGAAAGCTGGCGAAGTGATCGGTAGCGAGCGGTTCTTGGTCGTCTACCTGTCGGCGCCCATTGACGTCTGTCGTGAGCGCGATACCGACGGTCATTATCAGCTCGCCGACGCTGGCGACATGGTGAGTTTCCCTGGTGTGTCCGCGGTGTATGAAGTACCAACCGATGCGGATCTGGTGCTGCCTACTCACGAGTTGCCCGTCGACCAATGTGTCGATCGCGTCATCGCGTTGCTCGAAGATCGCGAATTGATTTCGTAGCCAGCAGCGCGGGAGACCTGCGCGGGCGTGGGCCGGTCGGGAGACCGACCCACAACGTGTGTCTCACCGTCACCGGTTCAGCGGACGGTATCGCTGGAACGCCTGAGGCATCTCGGGGCACACTTGGTGCAGCTTACTGAACCGTGGCGGCGAGTTCCAGTTGTGAAGCGTTCAGTCGGTTGATCAGTACGAGCACACTGCCGGCGAGCGGTTGGTTGCCTAGCAGGTCGGTTGCGTGGCGGCGGAATGTGGACCATGCTTCGCCACCTGCGCGGCGGCAGGCAATCGCCAGCATTGTCGTCATGTCCTGGCCGGCGACGCCAGACTCGGTCATTTTCAATATCTCCTCGACATCCGCTGCCTTCGGACTCGCCAACAGAATTCGTGCCACAGTGCGTGCCGGAGCGAGTGGCGAGTCAGACGGCTGCGAGTCGGTCAGCAAGCGCACAGCTTTGCCAACCAACTGCTGGTCGTCGCGCATTGACAGCGCTGCATACAGCACGCCGGCAAAAGCGCTCACGTCGTCACGATTCTCGCCGAGCGCTTCGAGTGCGGCGGTCGTCGCAGTGCGCGACTTGGCACGCGCTGCGATTGCCAACGAATTGAGTTCCGCTTCGTCCGGTAGCGCACGCGCCGCCTCCGCGACGCACCACAGCGACCGCAAGACGACCGCGGCCGACTCGCCGTCGAGCAACTCGGATGTCTGTTTGCTGCGCCAGGCGATCTGCAGTTCGGTTAACGCTTCCAAATCGAGTTCGCCTTCGGCAGCAGCAGCAAGCAACTGCCACGCTGCGGACGCATGCACACTGGCGATGGAATGCCGGCGATGTGTCGCTGCCGACATTTCGGCTGCGGCCTTGCGCTGCGCCGCAAGCACGGCGGGTGTCGCACGGCGTTGCTCGTCCATCCATTTGTCTACGGAGGCGTGGCGATTCACATCGCCGACAACCAGCAAATGTCCTGGCCCGAACCAGACGATCGACAGCAGATCGTCGACGCTGAGTTGCGCCCGCAACGAGGTCACAAGCGTCTCCGCTGCCTTCGCCGCGACCTTGGTCGAGTCTTCGCCGGCTTCTTCAAGCTCCTTCGCCGAGGGCAGCAACAACGAAACGTTGTAGACCCAGGCTGACGGTCCGAGGTGGCGTCGATCCGTGCCGGCGATAACTACGTCGCCTTTGCTCCGCCAGCTCATCCGCTGCGGATGCAGGATCCAGTCCAGCGCCTGGGCAACAGTCGCGCGGCGCAGGTCGAGGTAGTCCACGCGCACATCGTCGCGGGTCATCGACGCGGAGTCGGCAATGCTGCCCGCAAGCAGCTCGATCTCGATCCCCGACGCCACCCGCACCATCTCCAGCGACTCGGCCAGCGACTTGTCGCGAATCACCAGGTCCAGCTTCTTCTCCAAGGCCAGGTTCTTCGCAGTCCAGCCCTTCACCTGCTGTGCGTGAACTCGTTCGAGCGCTTGCACGGCCTCTGCGGCGACCTGACCTCCTGCCTGGACGCCGTTAAGCACTGCGGCGTCTAGGAGGTAGGCTCGCATGAGCGCTTCGCGGGCCTTGGCCAGCTTACCATCTTTCTCGAACTGCTCTGCCGCATCGAGCGCCTTGGCCGCCGCCTCGCCGACGGGTTTGGCACGCTCGGCCGACAGTCGCGGCAAGTATCGCCACAGGTTCGTGCCGAATGCAGCTTCGCCCTCGGCAAGGGATTCCGCTTGAAAGTACTGTCTACTCGTCTGGCGGGCGAAACCGAAACCTCCGCGCCCGAAACCTCCACCTCCAAAACCTTCACCACCAATTCCACCCTTGCCATACGCCCGACCGCCACGGCTGAGAGTTTGGCCGCGCACAGGTGCCGCGCCCCACTTTTGCAGCCCGCCGCCACGTCCGAGTTGCACGGATAAACGTCTCAGGCTTTCAGAAGTTTGAAGGCCCTTGAATCCCGATACCGAGCGAGGACTGCTCAGTAGTTGAGGTGCTTGGGACAGAGCCAGTTTTCTCACGCTTCCACGCGTTGGAGATGGTGAAGCAGGTTTCGCACTCCTCGAAAAACGAACTCCGGCAAAGAAATCCAGCTCCTTATCCGCCGACTCACCGAAGAAACCTTCCCAGCTGGTTCCCTCCGGCAACGGCACCGGCACCGCCATCCGCCGCGGTGGACGAGCCGGGTCGCTCGTTTCGCCCAGCTTGTCGGCATCGACCGCCACGAAGCTGGTGTACTGGCTCATCAGGCGATAGTCGAGTGCGATGGCAGTGACCTCTTCCTCGATTGCCGGCGACCCGGCGTAGAAGGTCTGCTGCATCAGGTCTTCGATTTTCTTCCGTGCCCAGACTTTCGCCAGTGCCTTGTGCTCTGCTTTCTGGCCGCGCAAGTTGACCTCCAGCGGCCAACTCATGTCCTCGCCTTCGACGCGTCCACTGACCGTGATCCGCTGCGATCCGCCTTCGGTGTACCGGCCAAACAAGATCACCGGCCGACCTGCCCACAGTTCGGGAATTCGAGCGGGATAGGTTTCCGCAACCTGAAGGTCCCCCCAGTCGATCTTCACATCGGCAAGCTGGGCGCGCTGAATCCGGGTCATGACTTCATGACTGAGTGACTCGCTGTCATCCTGCAAGCCAAGGCGCTTGCCCATCCCACCGCCTTGCCGAGCCACGCCGTCGATCAGGAACATGTTTGGCGACGAACCCATACCGATCGCCCAGAACCGAATCTGATCGCCGCAGTTCTTTCCCACATGTTCGATGATCTGAGCCTCGTTGCCGATATAACCATCAGTCAGCATCACCACAATCCTCATCCTCTCGCGGTCGATTGGTGCGTCGATCGCCAGCCTGATGCCTTTGAGCATTTCCGTTCCGCCGCGGCCTCGCAGCCCGGCCGTGAAGTTCAGGGCGGTCTTGATGCTGGCTTCGTCGACGGGAATCGGCTTGTCGAACAGCTTCTTGGCCTGGCCGGCAAACGTGATTACCTGAACGGTGTCGATGGGGCGACACAGGCCGAGCATCGTCTGCATGGTCTCGATCGTTTTGGCCGTCGGCTGGCCTCGCATCGATCCTGAGACATCTACCATGAAAACCATTTCACGGGGCGGACTCTTCGTCAGACGTTCGTCCTCTTGAGGTTGGATCATCAACATGAAATAGCCGTTGCCCAGCCGGCGAGCGTCGCCGGAGTAGTTGCCCGTATGGGCCAGGACTGCCATCTCGGGTTTCTTTCCAACGACGTTGTAACGCAACACAAAGTCCTTGTTGGGCAACGAATCAGTCTTGCTCAAACTGACGGCCGCGCGCCGCCGATCTCTCTTGTCAACCTCGGCACGATGATTCGCAACGGTCAGGTTTTGGATCGGCACACCCGCATCGAGCGACACGGACAGTGAGATGTCGTGTCCGTTGCGGAATTTGGGTTTCAGGACTGGCGGGTTGATTCGCGTCGCATCCGGCACGTCGGTGGTGTTGCGCTCGGGCGGCGATACCTTTCCGGCCAGACCGGCGGCGGGAGGCGCGGGCGAAGAAATCGGACGCCCGGGGTTGTAGCGAGGCCCGACCACCATTGGGAAGTGGAACTCGTAGTTGCCCATGTCGTAGTCCAACACATCGATGTACGAGATCTCGATGTTGATCTCCTCCCCGGGAGGGATGTTACCGACGGTTTGTGTGAAGATGTTGGGGCGTTCCTGTTCCAATAGAGCGGCAGTCTGACCCGACAGAATCGCCTGCTCGTAGATCTCGCGAGCCGCCGCGCGGCGTTTGATCAGGCCGACAATTCGCCGCTGCCCGACGACCATCGTCATCTCGTGCACGCCAGATCCGTGCGGGAGCGGAAAGACATAGACTGCTTCGATGGGCTGCTTGGTTGGGTTGTGAAATGTCTGGGTGACGTGTACTTCGGCAATGAAGCCGGATACATCCGCCTGTACGTCGGTGTGTTTTAACGGGCACTCGATGACCGTGGCGTCCTCTTGAACGATCCGCAGCGCGCCCTGCGTGACGTCCTTGATGACCGCCGCCTCCTTATCGGTCGCAGAAGGCTGTTTGGTGGGTTGCTCCTTTGCGACAGCCCCGCCGATCTGGGCAAGAGGGGCGAACAGGAGAATCAGACCAAGCAGAGAATGTTTCCAACAACTCATGATTCGCTCCCTTCACCAGGATAGACTGCGACCACAACGCCTCGGCAGAGTAGACGACAAACATGCCGGTTTTGTTTTCTGGTTTGGTGCAAAAAGTCGGTCGGATACGGAAAGGTCGCGAATCACTGACTGCCGACACAGCCGGTGGTATGAGGAAGGCACCAAGAAAGAGGCCGCGTTGGTGGTGTTCCTTCCGATCTCCGCACGCAGACTTCCATAGAGCTTTCGTCTCGTGTATTTTGGATTTCAGGGTCGCACGGCTATCGGCCGTGCGTTTAAAACGCACTAAGGAGTCCACTCATGCCCCAGCGCATTCGAATTCGTTTCCCCTTGGCAGCAATTACTCTACCTCTGGCTCTGCTGGCGGCGAGTTCGCTGGCCGTCGCACAAACCGATGTCGAGGTCAAGAAAGGCGAGCCCGTCGTCGCGGCACAGCGAGTGTTTTCAGCTGGGCACAGTTTTCATGTGTTTGTCCCGCGCATCCTCAACGATCTGGCCAGATCGGCGGATATCAAGGACCACATCTTCGTTGGCCTATCGGCCATTGGCGGCTCGCGCGTGATCCAGCATTGGAACGTGCCGGAGGAGAACAACAAGGCCAAGAAAGCACTGCGAACGGGTGATGTGGATGTGTTGACTCTCTCGCCGATTCACCTTCCGGATGAGGGCATCGAGAACTTCGTGAAACTTGCGACTGATCACAATCCGAACGTCCGCGTCACGATTCAGGAGTTTTGGCTGCCGTTCGATATCTACGACACGACCTTCAAGCAACGGCCCAAGAAGGTCGATCACAATGCACCGACCGGAGAAGAGCTGCGCCGGTTACACGCGCCGTACTTCAAGAGCATGGACGATCACGTCAGGAAGTTGAACAGACAATACGGCAAGGAAGCGGTTTCTGTGGTTCCTGCTGGCCAGGCGGTGATTGCACTTCGCGAGAAAATAATCGCGGGTCAGGCTGCTGGCCTGAAACAGCAAAATGACCTCTTCGCTGATGCCATCGGTCACGCCAGACCACCCCTGCAGGCGTTGGTCGCCTATTGCCACTTCGCCGTGATTTACAAACGCAGTCCAATCGGGTTACCTATTCCAGCGGTCCTCGAGAAGGCCAACAACCCGCAATGGGATGCAGAGCTGAACCGCCAGCTTCAGGAACTGGCCTGGGATGCGGTCACGCAACATCCGCTCAGTGGTGTTAAGTCGACGGCAACAAATAAGCAGCCGGAGTGAGAAGCGACGTTCAGAAATGCCCGTCGGTGGAACGAACAAGTTTCCAGACATCCTGTTGCATGTTGTTGCCCGCGACGATCCACAGAGCGTCGTCGTAGACGAACAGGCTAGACGCGTGCCGGGGATTCCAAGGTGTGTTGGGCACTTCATTCCAGTTGACGCCATCAGCTGAATACCAGACGTCCTTCATGTTTCCGCCACCTTTGTTGTAATAGCCTTCCATCACCCACATTTTTCCGTCAAAGACGGCGACATCGTGGTACTGTCTCGGATTCCACGGAGCCGCCTTTGTGTGCTGTTCCCAGTTGACGCCGTCCGCGGAACTCCAGACGTCGTTGTAGAAATTCCGTTTGGGAGTGGTCGGCGTGTCGTAGGTGCCACCGCCAAGAACCCAGATCCGATCCTTGAATACGACATTGCCGCCAATCATGCCGCGTGGTGACCAATAGGGTTCTTTGGGAGTGACTTTCTGCCAGTCAACACCGTCAGTTGTGGTCCAGGCGTCGCGGTAGAAAACTTCTTTTCGTGGGGGTGCGAAGCCCGGCATGGTTTGCCCACCGATGACCCAGATCTTGTTCTTGAACACTAACGTATAATGTAGTACGCGTGGTCCCCAAGGAACGTCCCGACTCTTGTTGACGTAGTTCCATCTCTTTCCGTCCGCTGAGTTCCACACGTCGTTGTGAATGTGCCCTTGGTTCGCATCGCCGCCGATGATCCACATTTTGGACTTGTAGACAACATAGCCGGCCGTGTGCCTACCTTCCCAGTCGCTCGTCGGATCGAAGTCCTTGTCAAGGAACGTGTTCGGCTTGACCAAAGACCAGGTGCCACCATCTGTCGAACTCCAGACTTCGTTGTTACAGATTCGAGGAAAATGGACCTTGTCGCTGGGATTCCAGCCACCCAGCAGCTACATTTTGCCATTGAACACCAGAGCGCCGGCACCGTCCCGAGGCGCGTACGCCGCCTTTTGAGTTACGTTGACCCATTTGTAATTCACCGCCTTTCGCGAGGATACGAACTGAATTGAGGTCGCTGATTTCTGCTCTGCACGCGTGTTGCATGTGTGGCCAAGCCAGAGAGCTGGGAGAACCAGCCAAAATGCGATTCTGTACATCGTGGTCAATTCCTCTTTGAGACTATTTGCGGTCTACTATGCGAGTCGCACGGGAATCAGCAGGCCTGTTAAGGAAATAGGACTACGTCAATTTCGTCACCTGCATGATACGCCCGCTCGCCCTTGGGAAAAAACGCCAGGCAGTCGGCGTTGCTCAACGTGCGCAGATCAGCTGAACCCTTCCACGCGAGCAATTCGACTTGCGATTGGTCTTCGATCGCGCGTAGCCGAGCGGGAAAGTACGTCGGCCGGTCGCCCCGATGGCGATGATCGTTCGTTAGCCGAGCCGCCTGCGTCGCCAGCCGATCGGCACACCCGCCCGACAACCGTGCAATGGTCGGACGAACAAACAGTTCGAAACAGACCAAACTGCTGACCGGATTGCCAGGTAGGCCGAATACCAGCTTGTCACCGGCCGGGTCGGCCAGCACGCCGAACCAAACCGGCTTGCCGGGCTTGAGATTGACTTTGTGAAACACCTGCGCGACACCGAGCGAGGCCAGCACGCCAGGAACCAGGTCCAGTACTCCTGCCGACACTCCGCCGGAGAGCACCAAGACGTCAGCCTCCAAACCTCGCCCAGCCAACTCTGTCAAGGACTGCTCGTCGTCACGACCAATCCCCAAATCGATGTGGCAACCGCCAGCGCGCTGCACCAAAGCGCCTAGCATCGGACCGTTGCTGTTGCGGATCTGGCCGGCGGCAGGGGCGTCGCCTGCCGATACCAATTCATTACCAGTCGACAATACGGCGACGCTCGGTGACGGAAATACTGAGACTTGCGGTCGACCAACTTCGGCCAGTAGCCCGATCTCGATTGGTCGCACCAGCGTGCCCTTCGGTAACACCACTTCACCGCGTCGCAGCGAAGTGGAGCGGCGCATGATGTGTTGCCCGGCGTCCACCTGTTGTTTGGCGAGTCGTACGGCCGCCGCCTGCCCCTCGACCGATTCCGTCAGTTCGACCATAACGATGGCATTGGCACCGGCGGGAACCGGCGCCCCGGTCATGATCCGAGTGGCCGTTCCCGTGGTGACCGGGTGTGACGGTGTTTCGCCGGCAGTCACTTCTTCGCTCACGGTCAGTTCGACTGGCGTCGTTTTCGCGTCGGTGGCCAGCACGGCGTAGCCATCCACCATAGACTTGTCGTGCGGTGGCGAGTCAATGTCGCTGATAATGTCTTCGGCCAGCACACGTCCGAGTGCTTGTTCGAGCGAGACCGTTTTCGAGGCCTTCGTGCGAACGCATTTAAAGATCAATTCTAGTGCTTCGTCGACGTTGATCATGTTGTGAAGATCTTTCGGAGGTACTTAGCTTTGGGCCAAGAAACGGGCCAACAGATCGTGGCCGCATTCGGTCAAGAAACTTTCAGGGTGAAACTGCCAGCCTTCCAGCATCCATTCCTTGTGACGAATGGCCATGATCTCGCGCTGGGCGTCAGGGCCGTCCGCCCACGCTGAGACTTCAAAATCCGGGCTCAACGTATCAGGCTCGATCACAAGGCTGTGATACCGCGTCGCCGTGAAGGGATTGGCAAGACCGGCGAACAACCCGCGACCGTCATGGTGAATCTGATCCGTCTTGCCATGCATGAGTTGTTTGGCCCGAACGATCGTGCCGCCGGTTGCCTGGCCGATCGACTGATGGCCCAAACAGACACCCAGAACAGGTAGTTCTCCCGCAAAACGCTCGACCGCCGCAACCGAAATGCCAGCTTCGTTGGGTGTGCAGGGGCCGGGTGAAATGACAAGATGGCTCGGCTTTTTCGCTTCGATCTCTGCGATCGTTATCTGGTCGTTTCGATGCACCTCGATCACCAAGGAAGGGTCAACTTCCCCGAATCGTTGGACGAGGTTGTAAGTGAAGGAATCGTAGTTGTCGATGAGCAAGATCATGAAGGCATTTTAGTCCGCCCACAGGCGCTGTGCCATGGGAGCCCATTGCCATCGTAACCCAGCGCCATCGTAACCCATTGCCATCGTAACCCAGCGCCTCCCGTTCCGCGTGACCTTCTTCAGTCGCCCAACGCAATCCGAACATCACGTAGACGAGCTGTCCATGAACGTCCAACGGCCACAAGTCAGCGACTATGATGTCGTCGACTTTCCCAGCCTACCATTTGCCGCCTCGCATCCGGACCGCATGGCCACGTTGGGTCTGCTGTTTGGGATGCAACCGACCGACGTCGAACATTGTCGTGTCCTTGAAATCGGCTGTGGTGCCGGAGGCAATATCTTGCCGATGGCCACGAACTTGCCGGACAGCGAATTCGTGGGCATCGATCTGTCTGCCTCGCAGATCGACGAAGCATTGCAGATCACCCGCGCCGTCGACGTGTCGAATCTACGGTTGGAAGCGATGGACTTAGGCGATCTGAACGAGTCCTTCGGCAAGTTCGACTATGTCATCTGCCACGGAGTCTATTCCTGGACCACCGATGCAGCCCGCGAAAAGATCCTCTCAATTTGTCAACAGAACCTGACGCCACAGGGAATTGCCTACGTGAACTACAACACGTATCCCGGTTGGCACTTGCAGGGAATGGTGCGTGACATGATCAGCTATCACGCCAACAAGTTCGAGGACCCACAGCAACGCACGACGCAGGCGCGTGCCATGATCAGTTTCTTCGAGACCGCGCTGGCTAATGACCAATCGACGTACAGCCAGCTACTGCGAAACGAACTGCAGGTGAGTCGCGGTTATTCAGACAAGTTCCTTTTCCACGCCCTCTTGAATGTCGTCAATCATCCCTGTTACCTGCACGAATTTGTGGGCCGCGCCAAACAGGCTGGAATGCAATATCTGGGCGACGCGGATATCACGTTGATGTGGGCGGCCATGCTGCCACCCGAATCACAGGCTACGCTATGCGACATTTCCCAGGAAACGGTTGACTTCGAGCAGCATCTGGACTTTCTGCGCAACACGATGTCCCGCCGGAGTCTACTTTGTCATCCCGACATCAAACTCGATCGCACGCTCCGTGTGGCATCGATGGAAAAGCTGTTTATAGGGTCCAATCTGCGTGCTGATCCGAGCACTGAAACGATTGGCACGACGACTAAGGCGACCTTCCGAGCTCCAGATGGTCGATCAGTTTCGACACCCCATCCAGGCGTGCAGGTTGCGCTGGATCACTTGTCGCGCTGCTGGCCCGTGCCGGTCGCATTTGAGGCCTTGCAGACCGAAGTTACGACGCGATCGCCGGAGCATGGCTCATGGCAAACAGATCTGCTCAATTGTGTCGCAGCCGGGCTCATTGAATTGTCCCAGCGATTACCTGCCTGTGATCGACATGTCGAAGAGAAACCCCGTGCCACGCGGCTGGCGCGGTACCAAGCGGTGTCTGGAGAACTCATTACCGACCTGCGGCATTACGCCAAGGACCTGTCGAGTTTGGATCGAGTGATCCTGGCCAATCTGGACGGCAATCACGATGCGGCCATGCTGGCGGACGTCGTGCGTCAGCGTGTGGAGGCGGGAGAGGCTGAACTCCCCCAGATTGCGACCACCAGCGGTCAAACGGATGTCGAGGTATTGATCAGCGACGCCTTAGCGCGTTTTTCGCGGCAGGCGTTCTTACTGCGCAGAGAATGACCGATACGACGCAGTTCACCACTTTGCCGTTCAATGGTGTGACGTAAGTCAAGTGATGTCGAATTGGAAAGGGTCAGGGCTCTTCGTTGAGTTTGACATCAATGAGCCCTGACCCCTTGATTGCCCAGGATTCAACCGAGAAGTCTCTTCACAGCATTGGCGATTCCAAGAGTCACTTGCGTCATGGAGTCGTAATCGAGCGTGTCAGGTAGATCGGTCGATTCATGGTAGTTCGGATTGCGCAGGAAGCTGGTGTCAGTAAGCATCAAAGCTGGATAACCCTGGTCCCAAAACGAGCTATTATCGGACAATCGAATCTCGTTAACGGCTTCAGGCAGGCAGATGGAGAACAATGGTAGACGCGTTCCTCCCTTGAAGCCGCGCCGAAATGACCAGGACAACTTCCAGGACGCGAGGTTTCCAACGGCTGCCAGAAAATCTCCCCGGTGCGGAAAAAGCCAACGGAGAATTCGTGGGATCGCAGGTGGTATCTGCTGCGAGTGTGGTTCGGAACAAAAATAGCCAACCATCTCCAAACAGAGCATTCCCACAATCTGCCCTTGCCGATCGCTCGCCTGCCGCGCGTGATGTTGGCTGCCCATCGAGTCAATGTTGAAATACGGTGGCTCCTCACAAGCGAACGCGACACACCGCAGTGTCCGTCGGCCAGGTTGCCCTTGCAACAATCGACTGACTTCTAGCATGACTGCCACCGCCGAGGCATTGTCATCGGCGCCAGGAGTGCTGTCCACCGTATCGTAATGCGCGCCCAGCAAGATGATCTGCTCTGGACGCTTGGCACCAGGAGTCTCGATGATCAGGTTCGTTGCGGTGTCTCCCAGTGCATCGAATTCCTCGCGTCGGACTTCGTATCCCATATCCTTCCAGAGGCCGGTGATGTAGCCAATCGAGGCATCAATCGTCGCCGGCTTGTAAAGCACCCTCGGGCCAATCAAGCCGGCCAGACGATCGACATGAAGCCGTAGGTTGTCGCAGATTTCGGAGGGCGCTGGATTCATCGGCGGAAGAAAACAACTTCAGATCTTTGACTACTTGATTGGACCGCCAGACTGCAAGTACGCCAGCAAATCACGGATCTGTTGATCCGTCAATTCATCGAGCAGTTTTTCCGGCATGAGCGAAGTGGTGGACTCGCGCAGTTCTGCGAGATCCGAACGGCTGAGAAGGGTGCGTTTGTTCTTCGCGTCGAGTAGCGTGATTGATTCTGCTTTTGACTCCGCCAGGAGCCCCGTGATCAGTCGGTCGTCGTTTGTGACCGCGACGTGGGAAATGTACTGCGGCCGAATCTCGGAACTGGGATCGACGATATTGCGAATCAGCTTGAGACGATCTTTCCGCTCCGCACCGGTCAAGTCCGGGCCGATCGAATTGCCCTTGCCGTGCAGCTTGTGGCAGTTCGCACAGATCTCCTCGTAGATCTGCAATCCGCCCACAGCATCACCTTTTCTACGATGTAGCAACTGGCTGACCGCACTGATGCGCCCCTGGTGCTGGAGAGGAGTTGCCGACTGGATGCGTCCCCAGGATTGAGTGACCAGACGGTGCAGTCGCAGGTCGTCATGTTCGAGCAGCTGTCGCACCTGGTCCAGTGTTACATGCTTGGGGTCAATCTCGTTGTTTTCGATCGCTGCCATCAGCGTCGCGGCCCAAGCAGGACGACTGCAGAGCAGGTCAATCGCCGGTGGCTTCGAACCTGGCTTGAGTGCCGGGTAGGCCAATCGAACTTTGCTTCCGATCTGCGGGTCGTCGAAATAAGCCAGTGCCGCCAATGCCGCGCTCTGAACCTGCTCAGCTTCGGTAGGCCGGATCAAGCGAAGTAACGGAACAACGGCCGACGCCGTTTGTGTTTCCCCCAAAGCTTGGATGATGGCAATGCGCTCTCCAAGGGGACGAGAAGCATCGGCGATCAGTGTTACAGCTTGGGCCGCGGGCCCTCCCAATCGCAAAGCCAGTTGCACGACACGGAGATCCGTGGGTTCTTGCTTAAGCAGCGATGCAAGCGGTGCCTCAAGCGGTTTCGGAACGTGTTGCAGCTGGCGACCGGAACGTGCATCGACCATTCCGATGACAACGAGGCCCAGGTCAGCTTCGTCTGGAGCCAATGCGAGCAGCCGCGCGCACGCTGCATATCCGTCATCCGTGCCTTCGGCTGCCAGGCGACGAGCGAGTCGCGCGATGATGAACTCGTGCATGATTGACAGCCGCCACATTTCTGGCGATTCGACCAATCGCAAGACGATCGATGTGTCTGAGATGATCTTGTCTTCGATTGCCCACCACAGAAGCAGCGGCACGTGGACGTCATCCGCATCTTCGTCGTGACGCAGCAACTCCGCAATAATCGGCAGGGCAGCATCGGCAGGCATACGTCTTGCTGTGCAGGCCAATTGGCTTCGAACGATAACACTCGTCTCATCGCGGGCGAGCTGCACGAGTTTCGGTTGAAGGCGTGACGAGACAGTCTTCATGTCACTCAACAGGCGTACGGTCCAGGCTCGAACGTACTCGTGCCCGCTCTTCAGTGTCTCTTCAGCGAGCGGATCATCGAAACCACCAGTCACGTAGATCGACCAGAGGGCTTGCAAAGCCAGACGTTGGTTGCTGCTCTCGAGCATCTCTTTGAGAGCTGGGACGACCGACTTGTCGCGGCGTTCGGCGAACAGTCGGCGTGCCTGGCGAGCGTACCAGTTGTTGGGATGCGAAAGCAGTGTGATCAATTCCGCATTCGACTTTGCGGATAAGTCAAGTTGCTTTGTGTCGATCCGTTTGACGTCACTGGGTGCGACGCGCCACACTCGCCCATCGGCGCGACTTGGCTGATACCACTGGCTGCGATTCTTCGGCGACGAATGCGAGATATTGTAGTCGTACCAGTCGGCCACATAGAGCGCCCCGTCGGGGCCAACCGTCGAATCGACCGGACGAAACCAGATGTCGCTGGTTGTGATGAAATCCCCAGCGGCACGTGTGGCGAACGTCGAGCCGCGTAATTCGACGGTGCTCCAGCGCATCGCACTGTGTCGCGTGTTCGGCGCTATGCAGGCACCATTGAAGCGTTCGGGGAACGCACCGCCTTGGTAGAGCACGAAGCCGCCGGTCAAGCTATCGCCGGTATAGCCATGGTGCTTGACGGGCTGAAAGTAGCCGTACGTATGGGGGTTGTGCAACGGTCCGTGCTTGCCGAATCCTTTGACGTAGTACGCGCCTTGCACGTGATGAACGAGCGGTTCGACGGTGTTGCCACCGGCGAAGAGGTTTCCGAAACGATCAAAGTCGATTCCCCAGGTATTGCCACCCCCTTCGGCGAACAACTCGAACTCCTTGGTTCGCGGATGGTATCGCCACACACCCTGCTGAAATCCGATGCCTCGAATGGCGGCCGTCGAAGTGCTGCCTTGTGCCCCGTACAGCCAACCGTCAGGTCCCCACGTCAACGAATTGGCAAACGCGTGTGCATCGTCCATACCGAAACCAGTCAAGAGGACTTCCGGATCACCGTCGGGCACGTCGTCCTGATCCCTGTCTGCGTAATAGAGCAGGTAGGGCGATTGAACCACGAACACCCCGCCATGGCCCAACGCCATCCCCGACGCCAGATTCAAATCGGACAGAAACTGTTTGACGGTGTCCGGGCGACCGTCGCCGTCAGTATCTTCATAGATCGAAATCCGATCGTTTCCCTTGGGGCCTTTGGGCGGTGGATCAGGGAGCTTGTCATATTTCGTTCGTAGCCAGTTGTCGACCTTGACGGGCGTGAGACCATTCGGGTTGGGGAATTGCCGATATTGCAACACCCACATACGGCCACGATCGTCGAAATTGATCGACAGCGGCTGACTGACCTCCGGCTCGGCGGCCACTAGGCTGATCGCCAATCCATCCGCGACTTTGAACTGTTTGACTGCCGCGGAAGCAGGAAGCGCCGGCGGCGCTTCCTCGAACGGAACGGTCCCTTGCGCAATACATATTGATCCGCGCAAAATGAAGATGGCCGCCAACAACAGTTGAGCTTGAGTCCGCACGCGGGAACTTGCGACACTCGCTGAACGCAGTCGCGATGGCGATTGAGCCCGTCGTGCAGATAATCTGTTGAGCGTGAGCATGGGTAAGATGAATCTCTTAAGCGGGGGTTGAAAATGACTGCATAGTCGACATGCCGGCTTGGGCGCAATTCCGATCAACAGCTTGGCCAGGAGGGGTCGGGAGTCTTTTTCGGGCAACGACTTACGATCGGCAAATACCGAAGGCCGAAAAAGACTCGCGACCCCGTCATCTTTCGATTGACGTCACCTCATTGAACAGTATTGGGGTCAGACTAAGACTTCCAGAGATTCTGCATTGTCAACCATGTATGCGTTTCCAGACATCGCCTAGTTCGCAACAAACTTTAGAATCCGAACCGACT
>NYXM01000187.1 GCA_002685655.1 Planctomycetaceae bacterium | reverse complement strand
GCTGCCCTACTGCCGCCGCAAGCACCTAGAAACGGTAGCACTGATAGCGGCCCATTTCCCTGGATTCCACCGATTTAATACCGTTCCGGGAATCGCTGGCTTCTCTTCGTTCTTCGCTCGCTGTTCCGTGTATTTTTGAAGCCTCTCTTGCCTCACCTCCCGCGAGAGGTCGCCGAAATTCTGGAACAGCTCCTGCCGCTGTTTATCGAGCTCGGCGTTCAGCTCTGTGGCGAGTTTTGACTGCTCGTCTGTCAGTTTCAGTTCCTGTGCGACCTCAGGAACCGCCGCCACCCGTAATGTGCCTGCACTTCCGCCGAAGAAACTTCGACGCTGTTGTGCGTGGACCAGGCCGGCAGCGAACACGAGTGTCACAACGCATACCCAACGGATTACTTGTTTTCTCGGCTGCATGTTTCTCTCCTTCGTCTTGAACTGAATGCGTGGAATGTGTCTGTGTTGCACTATACCAAAAAGAAGATCAGTCTGTTGTTGCGGTCACGATCTGCGCCAAGGCTCGTACGGATTCCAGGCGAACGTACTCGTCGTCTTCCTGCATGGCCTTCGTCAGCATCACCAGCGCGGGCTGCGACGGCGTGCCAATGTTACCCAACGCGTAAGCCGCCGCGACGCGTGTGGCAGCATCTGCGGACTGTAATACTTTCGTCAGTTGGGTTACGGCAGGAGCACCGATTGCGACCAGGGCATCGGCGGCATCTCGCGATTCTTCGAGGATCTTGATGTCGTCTTTCAACGCTTCGATCAGAAGCAAAATAACTTCTTCCTCGTTCAAGAAAATGAGCTCACCTTCTTCTGACCGCTGGCGGAGCGCCTCGACCCCAAGAATGCGAATACCTCGCTCGCTCTCGTGCGTTCTTGCTTCTTCGAGAGTGGCCACGACTTCGTCAGTCTTCACTCCAATTCTACCTAGGGCGTAAACGATCGATTTCTTGTTGTACACACTTTCCTCGGCGCGATAGGCGGAAATGAGTGAACCAGTGGCATCCTTCGCCTGCGAGCCGAGTGCTCCCAACGCATTGGCTGCTTTCGCACGATTGACTGCGCCTGGTTCGTGCCGAGGGGCCAAGGCTTTGATGAGGGCTTCGATGGCCTTCTCCGCATTGGCTTCGTCGACACCGGTCTGACTAATGGCATTGATGACCGCGCCGCGAATCATCTCGTCTTCGTCGCTTAACTCGTCAAGCAACTGGGGCACCGCCTCTTTGGCCAGCGGACCAATCTTTGTCAGTGCATTGATGACGGCTAGGCGACGGACGGCTTTGTCATCACGCTGCAACAGCGCAATCAGCTGCTGAACTTCCAACTGCCGGTCGCTGAATGGCTCCAGCACGCGCTCAGCCAGTGAGCGGTTGCGCTCATTGACATCCGTGTACGAAACGCTCACAAGAATCGGTACGGCCTCTTTGGTTTCTGTGCCAATTTCCAAGAGAAGTTCCAGGGCCGTTGTGCGTTGCTGAGGGTCGCCGTTTTCTACCGTCTTAACGAGTTGAGGTACGGCCGTCGTTCTGAGGTTTACCAAAGCCAATTTGGCCGCGGCCCGGACTTTCGGGTCTTGGTCGTTCAGCGATTTCACAACCGTTCCGATCGCCTTGTCTGCTACGTCGTCTGTGGCAGCGTCTTCAGCAGAAAACGCAATTGCGCAGGCAGAATTGATCGCCAAAACTGCGACAAACAATATTCTCATGATTCGTTCTCGACATGGAGGATGCTGGTGTGCGACTTTACCTCGAGTGCGATTGCCCCAACGGACAACGCGTGGGGGCAGAACCAGTATAATTGACACTCACCTGCCCGAGTTCCAGGAAGAAGATTTGTTGGGGAAGGGAATTGTGAAATGAACCACACCTCAGACATGTTTACAGCGGCGCAACTGAAGCATTTCCAACGCATGTGGAGCCATATGAGAGTGTTATTATTGACGTGTGTTCTGGCGATCGTGTTGCCCCTGAGCGTGTGCGCTGTCGAGTTGCCGAACGCGCCGAAGGACAGCTTTAGCGTCGTTGTCATTCCCGACACGCAACACTATCGTGGCCGAGGGACGAAGGCCGAGCCGAACAGCCAGGCACAAATCAGCAATCCAACGTTTCGCGCGTACGTGGACTGGATCGCCGCGAACCTTGAACGGCAACGAATCGTCTTCGTCAGCCATGTTGGCGATATCGTTGATCTGAACAACGACGAGCAATGGACTATCGCGAGGCAATGCATGGACCGATTGCACGGCAGGGTGCCGTACGGCATCTCCGTCGGTAACCACGACATGACCAGTTCGGGTGATTCGACGTTGTTTCAACGTTACTTTCCTCGTCAGAGATTTGCCGAATTTGTGTGGTATGGCGGCTGTTTCGAACCGCCCACAGATCCGGTCATCTCTGCAAATAACGCCAACAGCTTTCAACTATTCTCGGCAGCCGGGATGGACTTCGTCTACTTGCACTTGGAATGCAACGCTCCAGACGACGTGTTGCAGTGGGCCAGTGACGTCTTGAAGCGGTACGCAGAACGCCGCGCACTGATCACGACACATATGGGGCTCGGGCCTCGTGCCAGACCCAAGACTAGTCAGGACTATTTCGACGCTCCGAAGGGTCGAATGATGTGGACAAAACGTCACGGCAAACGAGGCAACTCGCCACAACAGATGTGGGACAAGTGTTTCAGCAAACATCGTAACTTATTCATGATCTTCTGTGGCGACCAGAGCCGAACTCAAGCCCTCCATCAACAATCGCGCGGCGATCATGGCAATGCCGTGTATGAACTGTTGTCGGACTACGGGACGAATGGTTTGAGAGTGATGAATTTCCTTCCATACGCCGATCGTATTGAAGTGCGAACATGGAACCCGCTGAAAAGTGAGCTGTGTGAGTCAACGAGCATCGTACCGCAACGGTCGTGGCATCAATTCGAGTTGACGTACGAGATGACTGAGGTGAAGTGACAAGCGTCGACACGGTTCCCGACCGGCTACAGGTTGTGGGCTGGTCTCCTGACCAGCCCACCGTTTTGACTACAGGTCTCCCCTTTCTGCAGCGAACGTGGACAGGCATTTCACGCGCTCGTGGAGACCTTCGGTCGGCGTGGTGTTGTGGTCGGGAGACCGCATCACAACAAGTGACACGATGTGAAAACACAGCAAACCAACAACTTAAGAGCTGTACGATCTCCTTGGGGAGAAGAACAGGATGATGCTGCGGAGCCACACGGAATGTAGTGCCACCGCCACAGGGAGCATGAAGTGTCTTGGCCCGGGTGCCAACTGGGACGAAACCGCTTTTTTGTGAGGTACACTATAGATAGGACAACCGGAACAGGAGCATGAGTCGTGGCATCAAATTACTTGCACTGTCAAGCTTGCGGCAGATGGAGCAATCACGAAGAACTGTCTTATTCTGACGTCACCCGAAGTCCCAACGAAACTGAACGGAAATGGAAAGCAAGGTCAGCAGTTGCTGCCAGCGACCGGAGAAGAGAGTTCACAGAGCACTGTCCAAATGGATTCGTCAGGTATCGTCAGTGCGAGCAATGTGACGAGATTTGGCAGTCGATAGAATTGCCGGTTGATTTTGTAGACGGACTTGTCGAGGCGATGACACTATATGCTGAACATTCAGACGAGCAGGAAGTGAAGCTGAAGAGACTAATCGCCTGGGCAGATTCGCCTCAAGCGCTTGATCTTCCTGTTCCGTAACTCCAGACAGCCACCTTCATCGGATCGCACCTCCCATTCTTGCGCTCTTGGGCTCGACGAGATGCGCTGAGAACGGATGACGGAGAGTTCTACGGTCTCGAACTGCTCTCCTTCGTTTCCGATCCAATCGCGACAAGATGCTTTTGGGTGCGAACGATAAACAGCCCGCCGGCGATTGCAGGCGTCGAGAGACAGTATTCACCGACGGTGTGGGTGCCGGCAACCTCGAATTTCGGTCCCGCATTAATTGAGATGACCACACCAGACTCGGCGGTGGCGTAGATCTTGCCGTCGGCCGCGACGGGTGAAGCGGTAAAGCTTATTGCGTACTGTTGCCGCATCGCCGCCGGTACATTCGCTTGCCGGCCTTTGCGTTGTAGCAGGTGAAGACACCATTGTTGCCACACGTATACAGGTAGTCCCCGTAAAGAATGGGCGTTGGAAGGTACGGCCCGCCACGGGATGTGCTCCACTCGATGTGTTCATTCGAATCTTCGTCCTCTCCTAACGTGATATCTCCCGCCGCATTCAGCCGAACAGCGTAGATCGGTTGAATGGGCCGGTAGCCGCTGGTCACGAAGATCAGGTCGCGACCTACGATAGGTGTGGGCACCGTGATCGCGGCGTTCCCGGCCAGCTTCCACAGTTCCCTGCCCGTGCGCGCGTCATAGCCGCGCACGTGATTCGTGGCGTTCGTGATCAAGAGCGGCAGGCAGGCAGTTTCGTGAACGGTGGGAGTGCCCCAAGACGGAAGTTCGTCACGTGGCATTCGCCAGATCTCTTTGCCGCTTTCAATTTCAAATGCGGCGATAAACGACTCTTGTTGAATGTCACATTGAACGATGACGGTGCTTTGGTAGATGATCGGCGAGCTCCCGAAGCCCCACTGATAGTCCGCGTCGTCGAAGGCGCCGCTATCGAGCACACCCAGGTTGGTTTCCCAGAGCAGCTTGCCGTCCATGTCGAAGCAGCTGAACTGGCCCGAATTAAAGAGCGCCACCACGTGTTTTCCATCTGTGGCAGGCGTCGAATTCGCTTGGCTCGACTTCAAGTGACGCCTGATCGGCGGGACGCCCTCATCTGCCACTCGGTGCCAGAGCACACGACCTGTAACTCGATCCACACAATACAGACGCCACGAGTGTTCTGATGTGTCATTGGCTGCGTCGCCCGCGCCGTACAGCCCGATTCGCACCTCGGTGTTGCCGGCACTGCTGACAGCCGTTGTGACGAACACTTTGTCCTTCCAAACAATTGGGCACGAGTTGGCCAATCCCGGGATCGCCGTCTTCCAACGCACGCCTTCACCTTTTGTCACATCCCACTGTTCGGGAAGGTCTTGACCAACGGCGATCCCCCGCGCGCCTCGACCGCGAAACGACGGCCAAGTGTCGTGCGCGGCAACGCCGTTGTCACGCGTCCAATCGTTCGCATCGGTGACGACTTGAACTGGCTCGGCTGAGAGATCGCCACGGCGCGCTGCATCGATCAGCTTACTTTCTTTTTCGTCTGCGCTCCCAACGGCGACCAACAGGTGAATCACTGCGACAAAGACAAAGCACGAATTGCGTTTCATAGCCGTGTTCTCCTTTCCGTGCAAAGAACTTTCTCCCTTGCAGACCACTGAGCAAAGTAGCATAACATGTCCTGGGCTCCTCGATGCCATGCCACATTGACAACTTTGCCAAAGAGGGAAGTGTAGGAGCCTATGACCTACAACGATCGATTCGATGCATAGGAAGCGAGTCAAAGATCAAGTGATGGAACTCGGTCATTCGCGTTTCGCACGCAAACAAGAGGACACGAACAGATGAAGAGACGCACTTTTCTGAAGGCGGTTGCGGCGCTCTCGTCGGCAAGTGGGCTGAAACTTGGACGGGCTGGTCAGTCGGATGGAACTAGTGGTGTCGCCGATCTGACCGAACGGCTCAACCCGAAGATCCAACAGGCGCGCGAGGTGGCGCTAAACATTCTCAAACCCTCGAAGAAAGAGCTGGAACGGGGATTCCGTCTGCACGCCGAGTCACTCGTGTTTGATGCCTACGGATTCTCGCCGAGAGCAGCAGTTGATGGAACGTCACTAGCGGCGGCAATCGAGGCGGGCGCGTCGGACGTCGAACTGAAGGACCTGCGCGAGGAGATGTCCATGACACGCTATGTTCACGATGCCGCCGAGCGACAGGAATACCGCGATGCGTGGCGAGCCTCGGGTGTCACATGCATCTTCCAGAACGCTGGCGAGGAAGGTCAGGATCCGTTGCGGTTGATGAAACGGCTGGCACGCTTCACATACGCCACCGACATGCTCCGCGACCTGGTGTCGAAGGCGGCTGTCCCCGACGATATCGTCGAAGCCAAGCGGCGGCGGCGCCATTGCCTGTACCTCACCGGAAACGGCGTGCCGCTCACGCAACAGTGGGTGTCCGTGCCGGATGAGCTGCGTTACCTCCGCGTGTTCTATCAACTCGGCATCCGCATGATGCACCTGACTTACCAGCGGCGGAACATGATTGGCGATGGATGTGGCGAAGAGTCAGATGCCGGTTTGAGTGATTTCGGCCGCCGAGTGATTGCAGAGATGAACCGAGTTGGCGTGATTCCAGACTGCGCGCACTCCGGTTGGCAAACGAGCCTGGAATCAGCGGAGGTCACGGAGAAACCGGTCGTCGCCAGCCACACAACGTGCGCGGCTCTCGATTCGAACCCTCACGCCCGCAGCAAACCAGACAACGTAATCCGTGCGATCGCGGAGACGGGCGGCTACGTTGGCATCTGCTGTATTCCGCGTTTTCTGCGCGGCAAAGGTGACATCAGCGCGCTGCTGGATCACATCGACTACGCCGCAAAGAAGTTTGGCGTCGACCACGTGGCGATCGGCACCGATGTGGCTTATTCGTCTCAGAACTCCGCTGCCGAGCAAAAGAAAATCCCTCGTCTTCGCCGGGGCCGCGCCGATTTCCGCTCACTCTGGCCTGCCGATGCGTTCCAAACATCGCCACAAATGCGTGACAGTGTTGTGTGGACGAACTGGCCGCTGTTCTCCGTCGGCCTGGTGCAGCGCGGGCATTCGGATGAGGATATACGCAAGATCATCGGAGGGAATGTGATGCGCGTGGCACGTGAAGCCTTCAAGCGAACGTAAAACGTACATTCCACTACCAACGATTGTGACGATTGCGTCGTCTTGTCGTAGCGGTAACTCCGGTGGCATTGCGGCCCAACCCAATGAATTCTGACGTTTGACGATCACATGGCCCCGGTTGGTTTTTCGCCGAGCGATACTTCAGGGTACGCCGGCCCTTGGCGGGTGAATTGAGACGCAATCCGTCACGGGAGGATTTGACATGTGGATCCTGATCGCTGTGGCTGTCGTTCTTGGCAGCATCGTGTTTTACGACATCACACAGCGCAAGCGGACAATCCTACGTAACTTTCCCATTGTCGGACACTTTCGGTACTGGTTGGAATCGATCGGACCAGAACTGCGGCAGTATATCGTCACCAGCAACATGGAAGAGCGGCCCTTCAGCCGTGCCCAGCGGCGTTGGATTTACGCGAGCTCGAAGAAAGCGAATCAGTACTTCGGCTTTGGTACGGAAGCCGATCTCGAACGGTCGCCGAACCATCTTGTCATCAAGCACGCAAGCTTTCCGCTCTCGGACCCTCTCGTGGGTCAGGAGGATTATGACCCGGAGTTTCAGATCCAGTGCGCAAAAATTGTGGGTGCGTATCGCAACCGGCGGAAGGCATTTCGGCCCCAATCCGTGGTGAATATTTCCGGTATGAGCTTTGGCTCGCTGAGCGGGCGGGCGGTCGAGGCGTTCAATCGCGGCGCGAGTGCTGCTGGCTGTCTTCACAACACCGGCGAAGGTGGCGTTTCTCGCCATCATCTTCATGGCGGCGATCTCGTGTGGCAGATCGGCACCGGCTACTATGGGTGTCGCGACAGCAGTGGTGGGTTCGACATGGCGCGCCTGTTGGATGTCGTCGCCGCCCATCCGATCAAGGCAATCGAGATCAAGCTGAGCCAAGGCGCCAAGCCAGGTGTCGGCGGATTCTTGCCGGCAGCGAAGATTACTCCTGAGATCGCAGAAGCCCGTGGCATTCCACTGGGAAAGGACTGCGCCAGTCCAGCCACACACACAGCATTCACTGGTGTCGACAGTCTCCTGGACTTCGTGGAACAGTTGGCAGAAGCATCGGGACTGCCAGTGGGAATCAAATCGGCCGTCGGCCAGCCAGATTTCTGGCAGAGTTTGACCGATCGAATGGCAGCGACGGGACGTGGCGTAGACTTTATCACGATTGACGGAGCCGAGGGTGGTACCGGTGCAGCTCCACTTGTGTTTTCCGATCATGTCGCACTCCCGCTCAAGGTTGCGCTGAGCAGAGTCTATTGCGAGTTCGCAAGACATGATCTTCACGAGAGTGTCGTTTTCAATGCCTCCGGCAAATTGGGATTTCCCGAATCTGCGCTGTTCGCTTTTGCCCTGGGTGCGGATATGGTCAGCGTCGCCCGAGAGGCGATGCTTTCGATCGGATGCATCCAGGCACAACGCTGTCACACCGGACACTGCCCGGCTGGCATCGCAACGCAGAATCAATGGCTGATGCGTGGTCTCGATCCCACGCTCAAAGCAGCGCGATTGACCAATTATGTCGTTGCGCTCCGTAAGGAACTGCTGCGTCTTGGTCGAGCGTGCGGAGTTTCACATCCCGCTTTGATTAGCATAGACCACTTCGAGATTCTGAACGACCGCCTCGGTTCCACACCCGCATCGGAAATCTTCGGGTACCCATCCGACGAGTCGATGTCCCGCGTCGATGACACGGTGGTAGCTGGGCACTAGAGTGCATTCGGCGTAATTGTAGCGGGTCTTTCGTCACATAGGACTCAGAAACAAGGCGTCGCGCACGCTACACGTCCGTGCGACTCACACTAGTCGCTGGGTCAATTTCTGGTTTTAGGGTTGAAGAAGAATTGTTGCCTGGCATAGTCGTTGATCGCTCCGCGACCATAACGTTTGGTTCGCGGAGCGAACCACGACAATCAGGCTCGACAACGCTAATTCTTAGTCTTGATAGAGCACTTGAAAAGCCCGGACACCAAACGGCAAACTTGGTTTACGCGATCAGCAGGGCCGACTTGCAGATCTGCGCGAGCGTATGGTCGACCAATGGCGACAGGGCCTCTGAGTCGATCGTATCTGGCCCACTGTCGGTACGGCCGATACCCAACTCACGCGACTCAATGGCGGCCTTGACCGCATGTACAAGTTGGTTGCGGTCATGACGGCCGTCGAGGTGACAGACGAGATAGCGCGCTAGGGCATCGAGCCGAATGAAGCCTTGGCGCATGTTCGTGACCACTTCGCTACCGGCCGCTTGTTGGCGTGCCAGCGCGCTGGCGACTGGGTGATCACTGAGGTTGTCGACAAATCGTGGCGGATGGACGGAAACCTCAACCATGCCGCCCGCCAGGGCCGACATCATGCCCCTGGCAAGGAGATCACGGCTCTCCGTCATCGCGTTGCGGCGATCGGGAGACAGTCGATCCAGGGCTGCTGGGTGCAACTCCTGCAGGGAAACGGCCCGCGGCCAGTTCTCGTTCAAGTGAGTAAATGCCGCTTTGATCAGCGGGCGCCCGGTGCGGAGTCTGCCCGCGCCGATCGAAAACTCAACTTCTTCCGTGTCGTTGATATCAACGTCGCTTTCCTCAAAATGCGCCGTCGTATTCAAGTGGAAGTTTTCCAGTACCCCAGGATTTAATTGCCGCTGGAGCGTAACTGAACTTTCGCAGATATTCGTCTGCTTAAATGGCGAGACTTAGGTAGTTTTCCAGGGCGTCGATTAATTGTTGCTGGTCAGTCCTCGCTGG
>NYXM01000186.1 GCA_002685655.1 Planctomycetaceae bacterium | reverse complement strand
GGGAGGGGGCTTGCGGGCCCTTTGGCGCAATTACAATAACAAAACCACATCGGGCGCTAGCCTTTTCAACCGCCCAAGCGCTAGCGTTTTCAAACGCCGTTCACAGCAGTGGTGGAACTCAGCGGGAGCCAAGAGGAGCTAGTCGCCGAGTGCCGCTGGGTGGGGAAAATCCTGCGCCAATGGGCGGGTAAGCAAATGATCCTGGACCCGCGGGTAGCGCCGATGGCCCTGGAAATCCGCGCCCGGACAGCGGAAGCTATGCGCCATCCGGCCTTCTGGGAACAGGGCAGTCGTTGAAACCAAGAGTGTCTGACCCGCCAGTTTTCTGATTCTGACGGACCGCGACTAGCCGCGATCCGATGTAGTGGTCCAGCGATTTTTCAGGTGAACAGAATTGCACTAATCTGGGCGATGTTGACGAACTCTTGTCCAGCGCAAAACTCGCTGGACGACCACATCCGACGCATGGTGAAAGTCGGTGGACCACTTCACCATGGGAAGATCGAAAACCGTAGCACACCCGGCGCAGTTCAGACGAACGAGTTCGAGCTTTGGCTCGTGGAACATCAAGGATCTTCAGATTCACCGTTGCATCTGTCGCAAATTGACAGCAGTGTGTCGCCGAGAACAAAATGGCGAAGCACACAATATGTGTCCAACAAAGGGAACACAATGAATTCAATCCGCAAAGCGATGATTAAGCGTTTGTTGGTCGTAACGGCACTCTGGTGGATATGTCTTTGCCGCGTCCATGCAGATGAAGCAAGCCGGCAGGACGCTGATGGAAAGTGGCACGGAAAGAAGCCACACATTCTGTGGATCATGATCGAGGACTGGTCCACCGATTTGTCGTGCTATGGCGCTCCACTGGTGCACACGCCGAACATCGACAAACTAGCCAATGAGGGCATTCGGTTCGAAAGAGCCTATACAACCTCGCCTGTCTGTTCGACCTCGCGTTCGGCAATGATGACCGGCTTTCACCAAAACTACATAGGTGCCCATCAGCATCGCACTAAGGACAAGAAGCCGTTGCCTTATGGGATCAAACCGATCCCGCATCTACTGGAAGAGGTCGGGTATTACACGGCAACAATGGTCGGCGCGAAGACCGATTGTAATTTCAAGACATCACGAAAACTCTTCATGGGAAAGAGTTGGCAGGGGCGCAAGAAAGGTCAGCCATTTTACGTGCAGGCGACCTTTGGCGGCACGCATCGCAGCTTCATGCGCGATCCGGAGCGACCGATTGATGCCGACAAAGTGAAGCTTCCGCCATATTATCCGGACCTGCCCTTGGTACGTCGTGATTGGGCGAACGGTCTTGAGACTGTTCAGGTTGTGGATCGTCAGGTAGGCAAGTTGCTTCAGCAACTGGAAGATGAGGGCTTGGCGGATAACACGATCGTCTTTTTCATCGGCGATCACGGGCGCTGTCACATTCGTGGAAAGCAATTTCTCTACGAGGCGGGTGTTCGCATCCCTTTAATCGTGCGGTGGCCAAAGCACATCAAGCCGGGCTCTGTTTCAAGTGAATTGGTATCCTCGCTCGACATCTACCAGACCATCGTGAAGCTCGCCGGCGCAAAACCTGATCACGAACTGCACGGACTCTATCTGTTTGGCGAGGACGTGCAGGCGCGCGAGTATGTGCATTTCAATCGCGACAAGATGGACAGCACGCACGATGCCATGCGTGCCGTGCGGAGCGACCGCTACAAGCTGATCCACAACCTCATGCCAGAACGGGCGTATTGCCAGCTGAACGAATACAAGGAACGCCAGTATCCGATTCTCGCCCTGATGAACGTACTCAACATTCAGGGAAAACTGAATCCGATTCAAGCACGGTTCATGGCAGCTACCAAGCCAGAGTTCGAACTATACGACCTTCACGAAGGTCCACACGAAATAAACAACCTGGCGGACGACCCAAAGTACGCGGAAATCAAAGCGAGGCTCTTGGCGGAAGTCAATCGCTGGCGAAAAGACGTGAAGGACGTCGGGGTGACCGAGGAGTTTCGTAAGGGCGGCTGGTCGTCAAAGTATCCCACGAAGTCACTAGAAGAGTGGCAAAGTGTTCTCAAGGAGTGGAGGCAGGCCCTGCTGGTCGAGGGCAAGGCCAGTCGCGGCGGTCGGAAAAGGAAGTAAGGCCCTCTCACAATCAAAGGAGTGGCGCTGTCGAGTTTTTCTTGAAATCAAACAACGCTGAACCAGCAAAATGAAAACCTACCTACTCCTCCTCGGCCTAGCCCTTACTGCAATGTCAGCCACAGAGCTTGCCGCCGCCAAACCCGCGCGACCCAATATCCTCTACTTCTACGTTGATGATATGGGTTGGGGCTCGATCGGCCCAAATGGTCAGGCTGCTCGTAAAGCCAAGAACCTACCTTACGTGCGCACGCCTAACCTAGAACGACTTGCGAAGCAGGGTGTCAATTTCACTCGCGGCTACGGCTGCCACGTCTGCTCGCCCGCTCGCTCGTCACAGCAATCCGGCTTCCACCAGGGACATACGTTCGCCGATCGCAATGATCCCAATAACGCAAAGAAAGCCATGCGTGCCGACGACGTCCTCATCGGCGATGCGCTTTCGGCCGCCGGCTATGTGACCGGTTACTGGGGCAAGTGGGGTTACGGTGGTTCCAAGGACCGTATCAAGCCTGTCATTGACAACGTTCAGACTCTCCCCACCTCGCACGGCTACAAGTACGTGCTCGCCGAACTCCACCATGTTCGCGCTCACACATTCTTTCAGCCGACACTTTGGAGCGCTCCCGCAGCGCCCCGCGCTGTTGGCGGTCTGGAGCTCATCCCGAACTCGTTGGGCCGCTACAAGAACAACAAGGACTATCCAAGCACACCTGCCCTACAAGATCACATCGACTATCCGAAGACCGCGTATTGCGATGATGCCTACGCTTTCGCCGCTCTCGACTTTGTCCGAAACCAGGGACAGAACTACAACCGGTCTGGTCAGCCTTTCTTTGGCCTTCTCGCTGTGCAGATACCTCACGCTCCATTCCGCGAGATCACAACACTCCCTGAATGGGACAGAGCGTACGCCAAAGACCCTCACTTTGCATCACTCTCCGATCAAACGCGGCAGTGGGCTGCGATGGTCACGCGCATCGACGCGCACTTCGGCAATATCCTCGCCGCCCTCGAAGATCCGAACAACGACGGCGATAGATCTGACTCGATCGCCGACAACACGCTTGTCATCTTCCAATCCGACAACGGTGGTCCCGGCGGAAGGAACAATGTCGAACTCGACGCGAACGGCGGACTAAGTGGCAACAAGGGCAGAATCCAGGAGGGTGGCATCCGCGTCCCACTCGTTATGCGTTGGCCCGGGAAGATCACGGCGGACTCAGCGCTCAAAACAGGCACAAACTGCGACATCGTCGTTGACGTGACCGACCTGTTACCCACCTTCTGCGAACTTGCCGGCGCTCCCATCCCGCTGGGCATCGACGGCGTGTCCATCGCTCCAACGCTTCTTGGTAGCGGCCGCCAACGCTATCGTGACTTCATCATCCACGAAGCGGGCAACGGTCAGTCCATCATCCGCGGCAAGTACAAACTGATCCGCTCGAAGAACTCGCCCCTCAAACTCTACGATCTCGAAGCGGACCACGCGGAAGCGAATGACATCGCCGCCGATCATCCGGAACTCGTCAAGGAACTTCACTCGTTACTCCTCGGCGAGCGCGTTGCGGAGCCGAAAGGCTTCGCCAACACGTACCACCGCTGGACGGGCAAAGACGGCGCCACCACGTCTGATCCAGACAACTGGTCCGACTACAAATACGCCAACGCTGGCGTCACGTATATGTCGGATGACGGCGCGCCGCAACTTTCATGGATTGGACGCGTGGAGAACAAGGGGGGCAAGGCCAGCACCGCTCTCGCTGACTCCGACTTGGAATTTCTCGGTCTCGAAATCCGTGGCAACGCCAGCGAGAAGGCCAGACAGTCCCTCGTCCTCGGCCCAGAAATCAAGCTCATGGGGCGCAATGAGATCCGCTTGGCTTCCCACGCGACGCTGACGGTTAACGACGGAACTGTCTCGTCGCTCCGCTGGATCGTTATCCACCCTAGCGCCACACTTAATGGCCACGGTTCACTCAACGCCATTGTTTACAACAACGGATCCGTCGCTGTTACCGGCAGCAATCAACCAAGAATCAACCTCAGCGGTGACTACCATCAGTCTGAAGACGCTGCGCTGAACGTCACGATCGCAAGTAAAAAACCGGCGGTCCAAGTCACGGGAGCAGCGAAACTCAGCGGCGTACTTGCAATCGTTATCGCCAAAGGTTTCAAACCGACGCCCGGAACGTCCTACACCGTTCTCACCGCCAATCGAGTCACGGGCACGTTCGCCAACCCACGTGGCGAAGTCGTTGGCAGCGATGGTTCTCGCTTCACCATCAGCTATTCGAAGTCCGCCGTGACTCTCACAGTGAAGTAGAAAGTTGGAGCTAATTGCATGACGGAAAGTCCGAACAGATCAACCATTCGCCCAGGAGTGTCACTTTCGGCTGCGTCCACGTTGTTCTTGGTCGCAGTGTGCGCCGTTTTCGCCACAAGTCCGGTGGTGGTGTCTGCTGAACAGCGGCCCAACGTCATCGTGATCGTGGCTGACGATCTTGGCTACGCCGACATGAGTTTCCTTCCGCAATCACCGAAGGACGTGAAGACGCCGGGTATCGACCGGCTGGCTGACTCGGGAACGTATTTCACGGACGCCTACGCGACGTCGCCCATCTGCTCTCCGTCACGTGCAGGTCTGATAACGGGCAGGTATCAGCAGCGATGGGGCAACTACTGGTACGGTCAAGGTGGTCTCCCCAAGTCAGAGGTGACGATCGCGCATGCATTAAAGGAACTCGGGTACTTCACGAAGAAGATTGGCAAGACGCATCTGAACGGAGGCCCAGCACAACATCCATTAGACCACGGGTTCGACGAGTTTCTCGGCTTCATTACGCACACTTGGGACTACGTGCGATTGAGTCAATCGGATCTCGACGCATACCGAGCCCGCGCCAACGGTAAGAAGCTCGGCATGTTGTACGTTGGACCGCTTACACGCGGCCGAGATGAGAAGGTTTCGTACGAGGATGGGTTCACGACGCAGATTTTCACCGATGAGGCGGTACGCACGATCAGAGAGGGTGCGAAGTCTGACAAACCGTTTTTCATTGAACTCGAATACAACGCTGTTCACATGCCGACGTACGTTACCCACCCAGCGTACGCGAAGCGCGTGGGATTGGAACAGAAAAAGTGGGACCGCGCGGCGGAAGAATGGGACTTCCCTTATTGGGATCCCCGGAAGATGTCTTGGGGGGAATGGCACAAGAGTTGGGGGCACCTTGGAAAGGTGGATCCGCTCGGGCGAAAGTGCTATCTGTCGCACTTGATGGCCATGGATGATGGAATCGCTGAAATACTTAACTCAATCGAGGAAACAGGACAGCGAGAGAATACGATCGTGATGTTCCTGTCCGACAACGGGGGTACCATCAACACTTATTCAAACAACGCGCCGTTGCGTGGCTACAAGTACATGTTCGGCGAAGGCGGGATCAGGATCCCGTTGATCGTCTCTTGGCCCGGCCATTTGCCTACTGGGAAGCGGAACTCTTCATTGGTGTCAGCGATCGACATTTTCCCAACCATCCTTGAATTCGCTGGAAACGATGACGTGCCCGCTGATCTGGATGGCCGAAGTCTTGTTAAGACGATCACAGCGGAGCAATCAGTCGACGTTCATGATCATCTGTGTTGGGCCAAGAGCAAACGCGATGACACATGGGTTATTCGCAGTGGAAAATGGAAACTGATTCATTCCAAGGGATGGACTCACAGCAATTACGTGCTGGACGAAGAAGGACTTGCGTCCGCAGCACCGGACTACGAGTACCCTGAAGGCACGCTCCTGTTCGACCTGACCAATGACATTGGTGAAACAACGAATGTCGCTGCCGAACACCCGCAAGTAGTGCGTGAAATGACGCTAGCCTACGAACAATGGAAGGCGAGAATGATCGAGTCTCAACAGCAACAGAAACGGTCGGAAGAAGAACTGTATGATCTCCGCAAAGACCCAGATCAACTACGCAATGTGGCAGATGACCCCGCTACAGCAGGGTGATCATTCAGACCTTCTCCGGCACGACGAACGGCTTGCGGTATTCACGCGTCAGCAGGCCGTTTGCCCGATCGGTCGCTGTCTCACCGACAAACTTCTCTGTACGCGGGTCGAGTCTCAGCCATGGACCGAGAACAACGGACGTGTCCTTGCGATTGACGCGATTCAATTCCAGGTGTTTCCGCAATGACTCAAACGCCTCCAACGACTGCGGATTGCTCGAAATGACGTCTCGGACCTGTCGCGGCGAAGACCTCGCTCCGCTGCGGTACGAAATATTGGCAACGTGGCACAGCACGCTGGAGAAATGCCCTTGTTCAAGTTCGGCGCGCAACTCGCTTCGCTTTCGGCTGCGTACGGCCTTGATAAAGTTGGCCGGGTGGCCGGCACCACCGTCACCCTTGAATTGCCGGATCTTTCGGCCTTGAAGGTCGTAAGCCCAACCACCGCCACGTCCGACACCGAGGTATCCCTGCTCGCAGCGGATCACACTGAAAAATCGCCGCAGTCGTGTCTTGTCGAGTCGAACGCCACGATAACTTTCCATGACCATCGGCAGCGTGCGAATCTCGATCAGGATCGGCGCGCGGTTGTAATCAAGAATTGCCAGCTGCGTGTTGGGTGTCTGGCCGTCGTCGACGTAGCCAAACCGGCCCCCCAGACTCAGGACTCGCGACGGCAGCCCCGTGTGACCGAGCAAGAAGCGGCAGTCGTCGAGCTGATGCACGCCGAGATTGCCCATGTCGCCGTTGCCGGTCGACCAGTCCCAGTTCCAGTCGTAGTGTAGGTTCTTGCGCATCAGCGGCTTCAGCGGAGCCGGACCGGTCCAGAGGTTGTAGTCGATGTGTGAGGGAACCTGCTGGGGCCCGTCGACCTTGCCGATGCTCTCGCGCCGTTGAAACCAGATTCCATGCGCCCACAAGACTTTGCCGAGCTTGCCCGAACGGAGATACTCGACCGCCGCCCGCAATCCGACGTCGGACCGGTTCTGCGTTCCTGCCTGGACGATCCGCTTGTGCTTGTGGGCTGCCGTGACCGCCTGGCGTCCTTCCCAGATGTTGTGCGAGGTCGGCTTCTCGACATAGACGTCCTTGCCCGCCTGGCAAGCCCAGATCGTCATCAGCGCGTGCCAGTGATTGGGAGTGGTAATGCCGACAGCATCGATGCTTCTGTCTTCCAGCAGCTTCCGAACATCGGTGTAAGTGGCGACCGGCTCGTTTCTTTCTTTGAACTGCTGAGCTTGTTCACCCAGCATCTTGCGATCGACGTCGCACAGCGCCACCACTCGCACGCCGGAAACCTTGCGGAACTGTTGAACCAGTCCACGGCCTCGGATTCCAACTCCCACCACGGCCACGCGGATGTCGTTGTTGGCCCCGAGAACGCACGCCTGCGGCATCAAGATGCCGGCCGTGGCCGATGCTCCCTGGATGAACCGACGGCGTGTCATGCGATTCATTGGTGATCTCCAGAACAGAATCGATGCTTTGGGTTGCAGGCACTCCCGTAATGTCCCACATGTCCCACTTGACTGCAATTCGGTCGTTGCTCGCGGGAATTGACCGTGGAGATGGGAAGCGAAAAATATTGAAAATGCGGCTCGGCCGGCGCTACTTCGTCGGCCGTTTACTTGAATCTGAACGAGTAGAGGTCGCATTGCGCCATCACAAACCGCAGCCGCACCGGTTTCCCGCTTAACGTGCCCACGTCGGGGGATTCCTTCCAGCGGACCGTCTGGGCGATGTCATCGCCGACGATCTCTAGACAATCTGCGATCCCGTACTGAAGCATCATCTGAAAGCGTTGAAACTGCCCACGATGCACAGCGAATGTGAAAAAGTCGCGGCCCGCTGCGCACGTGAGAATGTGGATCACTTGG
>NYXM01000185.1 GCA_002685655.1 Planctomycetaceae bacterium | reverse complement strand
GTCGCCGATGAGCCGGATCGCATTCAGATCTACACGCAGAATCTCCGGTATTGGCAATACAAAGGCCAGCCAGTTCTATTGCTTGGGGGGAGCAAGACTGACCACATCTTCCTCGCGGAAGGGCTCAAGGAGCACCTCGATGAGATCGCCACGGTGGGCGCGAACTTCGTCCGTAATACGATGAGTCAGCGAGAGGGCGTCGACCTCAAACCGCACAAGCGGTTGCCGGGTGGAAAGTTCGACCTCGATCAGTGGAACGATGACTACTGGAAGCGGTTCGCAAACTGCCTGCAGTGGTGTCACGAGCGGGATATCATCATTCAGATCGAGGTCTGGGACCGGTTTGATTTCTCACGCGAGCACTGGGAGATCAGCCCTTGGCGGCCTCAGAATAACGTCACCTACAGCGGCCAGGAGACCGGTTTTGCCTCGGCCTACCCTATCCACCCGTGGCGTGACCGGCAACCTTTCTTCCACACCATTCCTGGCATGGAACGGTATAACGGTGCGAAATCGGACCTCATCCGCAAACACCAGGAGCAGTTCGTCGAGAGAATGCTGGCCGAGAGTCTCGAGTATCCAAACGTGCTGTACTGCATGAACAACGAGACATCCACCGACCCCAGGTGGGGCCAGCACTGGATGAAGTTCATTCGCAAACGGGCCGCTCAGAAAGGTGTGACCGTCTACTGCACGGATATGTTTGATGACGTTTGGAAACCGAAGCAGTCCACGAAGTTGCGGCTGGCGTTCGACGATCCGAAAATGTATCCCTACCTCGACGTCTCGCAGGTCAACAGCCGCACGTTCAACGAGGATCAGTGGAACAACATTTTCTGGATTGGACAGCAACGTGAGAAGCACCCCCGACCGCTCAATCACACCAAGATCTATTCCGATGGTCAGTTTAGTTTTGGTACGGGCACACCCATCGACGGCGTTGAGAGGTTCTGGCGGAACTTGATCGCGGGGTCGGCCTCGGTCCGGTTTCATAGACCCCCTGCGGGTATCGGGCTGAACGACACCGCGAAGAGCTGCATTCGCGCGGCCCGCAAAGCCGAATCACGTATCCCGTTGTGGGAAGTGCGCACGGCAATGAACCTCCTGAGCAACCGCGAGACGGACGAGGCGTATCTGGCTGCCCGCCCCGGAGAGAAGTACCTGCTCTATTTCACCGATGGAGGTTCCGTGGCGCTTGACTTGACGCGTCACTCTCGAACATTCGACCTTCGCTGGATCGACGTTTCTAGCGGCAAATGGGGCCAGACAGCGGCGCTGACGGGTGGCAGTAAAGTGACGATCGCCGCCCCCGGTAAGGCTGGATGGGTGGCAACGATCCTCCAGCGGTAGGCCCGGTCACGGCACCTCAACATTCTGCGCCCATTCCGTCCTGATCGTGTACGCCTTCTGCTTGGCGTCACTCAACAGCTTGTCTCCGTTGAACGCATCGATTGGAAACTCGTCCTCGTTCAGCAATTTGATGTCGATCGATCGCTTGCGAACGGACGTCCTGGTTCCCTCAGCCGTGTTTCGATAATTCGTAGTGGTTATCTGGGTCGCGTACCATTGGCCGCTGGGAAACTGCTGCAGGTTCAGTAGGTCGATTTCGTGATCCTTGACCGTGTTGCCCTCATTCCTATCCCACACGACTTTTTTGAGACAGATGTAGTCGTGGGCTGGATCGAGGTAGAAGTCGAACCGCTGACCCGGCCTGGAATTGAGGCGCACGGCAACCGTTCCGCGCACGTCTTCGGGCGGATTGCCCAGAATCTGATAATCGCCCGTAACCTCCAGGCTTCCGTTTTCCCCGTATCTCAGCGTCGGCCACTGATACTCGCGCGGCCAGTAATTATTTGGAAAGAGAATGTTACTCAGCGCCGGACCGGTGTTGATCCGAAAGATCCTGAGCTCCTTTTGGCTGGGGCGCCACGTATACTGCCGCGTGCCGTCGGAGACTCTCAAAGCCGAAGAGCTGCGACCTATAAGCCATGTTTCGAGTTCCGGAGGTTCTTTCGGCAGCGAGAGCACCGATTCGGGGAGGAGCCGACCTCCGTGCATCACCAACCGCTCTCCCTCTTCGCCCAAAAATCGCTGCTGTCGGATCTTGACGCCCGACCAGTCGACCAGACCGGGTGTGAGCAAGTTCTTTCGTTCGGTACGCGTAGGATTCCCGTTCCAGTAGATTCGGTCGACACCTTCACTCCACGAGCTTGTAGCTTCATCGTCCAAATTCGGCCAAACCAAGAGACGGAAACGGGCTGGGAAGCGCGCCTGCGCTGCGCGTGTTTCGACCAGAATCCGCTCGACGTCCTTTGGTAAAGGAGCATCCGAGTCAGGTGGTCCGACGCGGACGATTTTCAGTCCTTCCGGCACACCGATTTCATAGATACTGGCCGGGCCTGTTGTTGGGAAATCATACACGCCGTCGACGAATTGACGTTCTATTGCACCGTTTCTCTGCGACTCAATCCAGCGCCGTGACTTCACCGGAAGTTGTGTCCTGGGATCGATCCACAACTGACGATGCAGTGATCGCCGCTCCAAGGCATCGACGATGAAAGTATCAAATCGCAGCAGCTCACGACCATCGACCGTCTTCCTTTCTTGCTCGCGTTCATACAGCGGTTGATATGCAGCGGGTTTCGGCCGCAGCTCGCGTAGGTCGTCACGTGTGAGGTTTCGCCGTTTGATCTCTTCGATCTGCTTCTTTGTCGCCCGCGATTCCATAATGTGATCATCACCGGGTAAGTACTGCATCCAAATGTAGTTGGTCTCGTCGAACAACTGGATTCGTCCATTTGCATCTTTCGCGAATCGCTTTCCGAGCGATCGGCATGTCCAAGACTCCTCACCATCGTCAGATTTCTCGTGAATCCAGACCTGCCGATTGACGGCGGCTTCGACATCGGCAAGTGTCACCTCGTGTGGCATCACCAGTGGAATGGCGAATGCCAGCACTATCGCGGTAGCTGCAAAAGTCGCTGCAATTCGCATCGCGCGGTGTGGAGGCGAGATCGGGCGCGGCAGTGTGCTTCGGTCCTGCAATCGGTCGAGCAGCTCTTCTCGCGAGTTGTCGTGACCGCGCCTGAATTCAGAGTAGAGCTCGAAAATACGCTCATTCGACAAGTCGTTCATTGCCGCACTCTCTCTTTCTGCTTCATTAATCGTGCCAGTCGCTTCCGAGCCCGCTCCAATACGCGATAGAAACCTGATGGCGACAACCGAAGCACGGACCGCGCCTGTTCGGCCGATTCTTGACGCAGATAGAACAGGTGAATCGCCATTCGTTCCTTTTCGGTCAACTCCTGCAACGACTCGAACAGCTGATCCAGGCAGTCCTGTATTCCTTCGCTCCTAGCGCTTGGGCCCTGAGTGTCTGGCGGTTGCATACACGGTTGCGCGTCTGCTACGTCGGAAAGACGGCGTCTGTTACGCTGCCACTCCTTGCACACATGCCGTGCGATTCCGGTGAGCCAGGCGCCGATACGATCGGCGTTCTTTAGCGTCTCGAGCTTTTGCCAAGCCCGTACAAAAACCTCCTGACAAACGTCTTGCGCATCGGGGATGTTCCCCGTTGCCTCAAAGCAGACGGCTCGCACGAGCCGCGCGTATCGGTCGTAAATCTCTGCAAATGCCGCGTGTTCACCACGCAGCGACCTGTGTACGAGATCCGAATCGCTATGGTCCATCTGTCCTCTCAGAAGTTGGTTCTCTCTACATGTGACACGCGGGGCAGGAAATTCTACGGATTTATCGGCAGAAATGAGAAAAGCGCACGAAAAAGCGGATAAAAGAAACAGGGAGACATCAGTGGCAGTGCCACTAGATTCGACGAACGGCCCGTTCGCCTGCTCGGCCAGGAACTCGATTGTGGGGGAGCAGACGAGACGAGAGTTCAGAGGGGGACCGAGAAAATAGGGCCGATCAAACAACCGGCGCGAGGATGAACACTTCTTGTATCGACCCAAAATGACAAGTTCAAATGTAGTAGGCACACCCCGTGTGCCGTAACTGGATGGTAGAAGACGTTGAACCGATCTCCGAAAGGCGGACGATGTGAAGTGCATATCGGACCGCACGGCAGAGCGTGCCTGCTACATTTCTGGCCTGGACTCATCGTCCAATCAAACTGATGTTTTCAGCAGTTCGAGCGGCTCGAAGCCCTTGCCGAGCACCTGTTCGGATGAGGCACCAAGCCAGCCATCCAGCACAGTCGCGTAGACTTGCCGGAAGTCGACGGACATATCCAGATCGCCTTTGACCAACTCGGTAAGGCTGGGGTGCTCGCAGTGCAGCCCCCCATTGACCTGGTTGCCGAAGAGGAACATCGGTGCCGCAACGCCGTGATCCGTACCGCGACTGCCGTTCTCTTTGACCCGGCGTCCAAACTCACTGAACGAGAGGACCAGCACACGATCCAGCGAGTTTTGAGCTCGCAGGTCTTTGAAGAAGGCATCCATCGCCGTCGAAAGGTTGGCCAGCAACTGCTCGTGTCTGAACTGCTGGTTGGCATGGGTGTCAAAGCTGCCCAGCGAAACATAATAGATCCGTGTCGGCAGCCCGGCAGCGATCATGCCGCTGACTAGGCGAAGCTGGTTGGCCAACGGATTGTTAGTCGGGTACTCGGCGGCCGGTTGATAGCCGGCCACAGCCTCGCGGATTGTCTGAGACGACTGCTGGGCGTCGTTGGCAACTCGCAGCAAAAAGTCGAGCCCGGAGAGCTTGTCAGGTTGGCTCGTCTTGCCGCCGTCAGAATTGATCGCCTGGAAAGCTTTCCGCTGCAGTGAGCGACCGCGCCAGCGGAAATCCTGCGGATTCTGCAGCGCGACAGGCTTGACGTGTTTGCCGATCAGGGCGGGCGGTACACGGTTGCCGACGCCGACCGCCGTGACCGGATCGGCGTCGTTGCCGTGGATGGACTCGACGGCCCGACCCAACCAGCCCGAACCGCGACGGGCGCCCATCGGATCCGCCGCGTGCCAAATATCCATCGCCTCGAAGTGGGAGCGTGTGGGGTTGGGATAGCTGGTTCCCTGCACGATGGCCATCTTTCCCTCGTCGTAGAAGTTCTTCAACTCCTTGAGGTTAGGATGCAGGCCGACGTATTCGTCGATCTTCAGTACATCTTTTTCGGGGACTCGCAGATTCTGGCGTGCCCTGGCATACGCGCCGTCGGCGTAGGGAACCACCGTGTTGAGGCCATCGTTGCCACCGGTGAGTTGTACGACCACCAAGGCGCGGTTGTCATCGGGCTGCCCGGTTGCCGCCAGCGCGGCCGCCGTCTTGCCCAGAAAGAGAGGGCAACTGCCGGCGACGCTCACGCCGGCCAGACTCCGATGCAGGAACTCTCTTCGAGCGAATATTGGATTGCTCATCTTCTCAAACTCCGAAACAAGGTGGTTTTGAATTTGTGTTATTCTCTTGCAGCGGTCAGCAGTGCACGGCCAAGGCCTCGCGTTGCAACGACTTCTTTCATCGATTAACTCAATTGGTACTGCGGCGAACTTACGATCAGGTGAATCAGTTCTTGCAAGCGGAATGTTGGTAGACCCTGGTCATAAAACTCGACCAATTGCTGGCGGTCCTCATCCGGAAGCGGCACAAGAAGAAACCGCTCGAGGAGTCGATCGACGATCTCTTCGGTACTGAGCTGCTCGTGGTCAGCACCTAGCAACTGCGCCGCACCGGTCTGTGCTTTGAAACGCGGCAAGGCATCCGACGAGATCATACCTCGCGAAATGCCGCCCGGAATCCGACGGCGCATCTGCTGGTTGCCGACCAGGCCGAGGATAGGCATGGCAAAGTTGTATCGGTCGAACAACGTGGACGTCGAAATCCAGGCTTGGCCGCCGTCCCAACCCTTGACGCTGGGCGGCAGAAAAATGTCCTGTCCCATTTGAGCGGCCAGATAAGGCAACATCGGGCTCTCGCCTGGATCCAGCTCGAGCAACCGCAGGGTCCGCGCCAACAACTGAACTGGGCTGCTGATCTGGCTGCCCTGGACGCGAGGGGAATAGAAGTCGGCACTGTGGAAGATTTCAGCCATCACGGGGCGGACGTCAAAATCGCTTTCACGCAGTGTGGCGGCCAGCGATTCGATCACTTCGTCAGCTGCTTCTTCGTGAACGTAGAAGGCGTACAGCTTGCGGACAGTAAAACGGGACGCCGCCGGCTGCTGAAAGATAATGTCGATAACGTCATCTCCGTCGAAACGGCCCTTCTCGCCAAGAAAGGTCTTCTCGTCGGGATCGTGCAAGAACCGGGCAAAAGCAAACTCGTTGCCACGAAACGTCCAACCTGTCAGTGCCCGCGCCGACTCTTTGATATCCTCCTCGGTATAGTTGCCCACACCGAGCGTGAAGAGTTCCATCAACTCGCGAGCGAAGTTCTCGTTTGGCTTGTTCCGCGTGTTGCGATTGTTGTCCAGGTACCTGAGCATGGCCGGATCCTTGGCAACGGCCGTCACCAACTCTTTGAAATTGCCCAGGGCATTCTCGCGGAGAGTCTCATTCTGCAGATACATGTGATAACTGTTACGCACGTCGCGTTGCGACGTCGCAAAATGCCCGTGCCAGAAGAGTGTCATCTTCTCCTGCAGCGGATGCGGGCTGAGCACCATGCGGCGGAACCACCAAGCCTGTAACTGTTTGAACTGGGACTGGTCTGCGCGGCGAAATTTCTGCTGCAACTGGCGCCGCTCCTTTTCGGAGAGATTACGAAATGCCCCACGTTCAGG
>NYXM01000184.1 GCA_002685655.1 Planctomycetaceae bacterium | reverse complement strand
CGGATTAGTATTTTGACCGAACGGGTTCGATGTCGGCTCAATTGTTTGACCCCACGATACCTCACGGTTTCTTCCAGGATTCAGCAATTTCCTCAAGCGTACGCCCCTTGGTTTCGGGCATCATCCACCATCCGAACAAAAACGAGAGGATGCAAATGACCGTAAACAGCCAGAAGGCGCCGCCGACGGATCCCACCAGAGCAGTCGAGGCGGTTGTCAGTGCCGGGAACAAGTAAGCTCCCGAGAAGATCGCCACCCACAAAAACGTGGTGGTGATTGAAACGGCTTTGGCTCGAACTCGTGTGGGAAACAACTCCGACATCATCAGCCAGGGAATCCCGCCTAGGGCGACGCCGTGGGGAACCGTGCATAGCATGATGACGATCAACACGATGCTCCCCGTGAGTTGGAGGTGGAATACCAACCCGGTGGCGCAGGTGATCGCGGCCATCAACAGCGAGGCAAACATCCACAGCGGCCGGCGTCCGACACGATCCATCAGTACTAGCGACACGACGGTCATCAGGCCCATGGCCCCATAGGTCAACGCAAACTTCCCGATGGCGGCCGCCCGATCTTCCAACCCCGACATTTCGAACAGGGTGGGAATATACGCGCCAATCACACTCCATCCAGTCCAGTTGTTGAAAAACGCCAGCAAGATGCCGATCAACAGCGCATAGCGCATGCCCGGCGCGAGTAGCTCACTCCAGCCACCCGTTTCCTGCTCCAAGGACGAGCGGATTTCTTCGATTTCCCGCCGTGCATAATCGGGGCCCTCGACTTGACTCAGCACGTTGAGGGCTTCGTCATGGCGTCCTTTTTCCGCCAGCCATCGTGGGCTGCGCGGGAGCGAGAAGACGAAACTCACAAACATCAACACGCAAACCGTCTCCGAGGCAAACATCCATCGCCAGGGTTGCTGCCAGGCAATCTCCGCCACGCCGTCGCTCTGCGGAAGCGAGATCACGACCAGGTAGCCGATCAGCGGCGCGACGACATGTCCGCAAACGATGGCCAATTGATACATCATCCCCAGCTGGCCCCGTTTCTTTGGCGGTGCCACCTCCGCGATGTACATGGGAGACGCGATCGAGCATAGCCCCACGCCCAATCCGCCGATGGCCCGGAAGATGTTGAAGACGGTTATGATCGACTGATCGCTCGATCCCGAGAGTATTTCGGGGGCCGCCGTTACCACGGCGCTCAGCGCGAGCAAGAAGGCCGCGACAATCATGGTCCGTTTTCGGCCGATCGCATCGCACAGCCACGCGCCCAGAAACGGTCCGAGGATGCAGCCGATCCCGGCGCTGGCGGTCGCCAGCCCGAATTGGGCATCGCTGAGGTGGAACTGATCTTTCAGGAAGAGATTGGCGGCACCGATCATGCCCAAGTCGAAGCCGAACAGAAACCCACCAATCGCCGCGACAAATGCGATGCGGTAGACGAACATGACGCCAGTTCCAGGCTGTTCACTATTGCTCATGGCAAGACTCCACGGTAGAAAGACGGGGATGTTGGTAGTCTCCCGGCGGCGGGGCCGGCGTCAAGATGGCTCGTCCTCGTACAAAAACGCCAACGGCGCCAACGCCGTCATCTCCGTCATGACCTCGACGACACAGGGCTTCTTTGACGAGAACGCTTTGTCCAGCGCGCCGGATAGCTCGCCGGGCTTTCGTACCTGGAATCCATCCGCACCCATGGTCCGAGCCAGTTCAGCAAAGCTCACGTCGCTGAACTGCCACAGTTCGGCGTGTTTGCCCCGGAGTTGCCCGCCATAAGCTCTGGTGTAGCCGTCGATCTGCTGGTTCAAGGCCCTGTTGTTGTTGATCAGCAGCACGGCATTGATGTTCCAGCGGACGGCCGTCTCTAGTTCGCTCAGATGGTACCAGAAACCACCGTCGCCGGAAAAAAGGAGCACGGGTCGCTCGGGCAGCGCGAGTTTTGCGCCCAGCGCGGCGGGCAATCCCCAACCGAGCGAACCGGCCGCGCGGAGGTAACCTTGCCCCGGCTTGTTCAGGTCGACCATTCCTCCCGTCCACATCCCGGAGTGGCCCGTTTCCGAGACGAGCAGCGTGTCGGCAGGCATTAGTTGGGTCAACTCGCGACATAAACGTTCCGGTCGCATCGGCACGGCTTCGGAATTCATCAGAGGAGCGAACTCTTCACGCCACTCGTGTGCCAGTGTTTCGGCGCGGGCGACCCACGCCCCGGGCCTCGCCGCCGTGGAAGGATCGGTCGCCTCGATCAACTGCCGTAGCGCGACCTTGGCGTCCGCAAGTAGCGACACTTCATTCGGATAATGTCGTCCCAATTCCTCGGGATTGATATCCAGTTGAATCACGGGCGTCCCCGGGGGCGGGACCTGCCATTTGAAGGTCACCTGGCTGCCCGTATGGCTGCCGACGAAGAAGACCAAGTCGGCCTCTAGCACAACCTGGTTGGCGCTCTTGCGGCAGTATAACCCCGGCACGCCCACATTGAGCGCATGGTTGCCTGGGATCACATCCTTGGCGTTCATTGACGTGGCGACGGGAATGGCCAACCGCTGGGCCAGTTCCACAAGTTCCGGTCCTGCGCCCGAGGTACGAACGCCGCCACCGGCAACAATCACCGGACGCTCGGCCTCCCGCAACCGACGTACCACTTCGGCCACGGCCTGGGGATCGGCCGATGGTCGCAAAGCTGGAACCTGGCTGAATTGCTCCTGGACAATGATCGGCAGCTCGTCGACCTCAAGTTCCAATTCTCCCATGTGTCCCTGAAGCTCGATGTGGGCCGGGCCGGGAGTGCCCGTGGTGGCGGCCCGAAATGCCTGACGCAGTACGTCGGGAAGTCGCGAGATCTGGTCGACGGATGCGCTGTATTTCGTCAACGGCTTGAATAGCGGAAAGTCCTCGATCTGCTGATACGCGTGCCGATGTCGCGTGGCCGGATACGGGCCGCCGGTGAAGGCAACCATGGGCGAACAAGCCAGAAAGGGGTCTCGCAAGGCAGCGGCCAGGTTGGCGGCGCCGATGCATTGCGCGAAACACACGCCCGGTCGACCACTGGCCCGCGCGTAACCGTCCGCCATGTACACGGCCGCCTTCTCGCCATGCGTCATGATTCTCTTGATGTCCGTTCTCAAGTCGAGTTCGGCCAACGTCTGATTCATAATGGCCGGCACAAAGAACACATGACTCACGCGATTGGCCGCAAGCGAGTCGGCAATGAACTGGGCACCGGAGAGTCGGGACATTGGTCTTCCTATTGGTATTCAAGGATGAAGGGGCCATTTGCCTACGGCGAGGCTTCACGCAGAAACTCGGGGGATTCGTAGGCGGGGTCCGGATAGGTGTAGAAGCCTTTTCCCGTCTTGACGCCCAATTCTCCCTTTGCGATCTTTTCCAGGAGCACTTTCGGTGGGGCATCGGACTCGTCGCCGCTTTCCTCATGGTATACCATCTCGATGTCCCTGATCACGTCGAGTCCGATGCGGTCCATTAGGATGAAAGGCCCCAGGGGTGCTTCCATCGCGATCATCCATGTGCGGTCCACATCCTCGGGCGTGGCCACGCCGCTGTCCACCAGATGGAGAGCTTCCTTCTTCACGGCGCGCCAAATACGAGCCAGGATACATCCTGTGACTTGGCGCCGCACCAGGATCGGAACCAGGCCAATTGAGCCGGCAAACTCACGCACAGACTGCAGAGTTTCCTCCGACGTGGTCGAACCCCGCATTAACTCCACAAACGGATGCTTCCATACCGCTTGACAGAAGTGCGTGTTCAGCACTTTGTCCGGCCGATTCGTAGCCGATTCGATACGCGACACGCGAAGGGAAGAACTGTTGGTTGCGAGGATCGCGTGCGGCGCGCAGATACCGTCCAAGGCTTGGAACACTTCGCGCTTCACGTTCAAATCCTCTCGGGTTGCCTCGATCACCAGATCGGCCGCGATTGCCGCTTCGCTCAGTGAGCCGGTAAACTGGATTCGGTCTTGAATCGTCTGACGCCGATCGGTAGAACCAACACCGGCTTCGATCTGCTCGTTTAGGATCGATGCCTGTTCGTCTGCGCAGCGGCGCAGGCTCGTTTCCGATACATCGTGCATCCACACATGGTACCCGTGCATCGCACACTGCAAGGCGATCTGGCCTCCCATGAATCCGGAGCCCACGACGCAGATGTTCTTAATGGGGGAATCGCTCATTCTGTCTCACTCACTGCTTGAATCTCACGCTCCGGGAACGTATCCTCTGCCGAAACGAGCCGTCGACTGCGCGCGGAAGTCAGGGAACAGCGACATCAGCGATGTCGTGCCGCCGTCGGCTACAAGGGTCTGACCGACGATGAAGTCCGCATCATCGCAGCAAAGAAAAGTGGCCAGCTTGGCAATGTCCAGTGGTACTCCGGCGCGGCCCGCCGGGACCGCGTCGTGGGCCGCCGCATGCGCAGTTTCCGCGCTGGAGCCCGGCACGGCCTTGTAGTGATTGTCGACGGTGACCCAGCCCGGGGCGATCGCATTGACGCGAACCCCTTGATGGGCCAACTCCACGGCCAGCGCACGCGTGTGGGCAATAATCGCGCCCTTGGTGCCGGCATAGACCGAGTGCTCGGGAACGCCTTGCAAACCATGGATCGACGTCAGATTACAGACGGCTCCTCCCTTGTGGGCAACCATTCCTTTGACGATCTCTTGCGTTAAGAAGAACTGTGCCCGAATATTCACGTGATACAAAACGTCGAATTGCTCGGGCGTCACCTGAAGAAACGGTCGATTGAATGTGATTCCCGAGTTATTGACCAGGCAGTCGACGGCGCCCAGGAAATCGACGGCCTGGTGCGCCAACTCGACAACTTCCTCGACCCGATCGAAATCCGCCTGAAAGACCTTGGCTTGGCGCCCCATCGCGCGGATTTCTTCGACGGCCGATTCGGCTCCGGCGCTGCTGTGCGCGTAGTGTAGCACGACGTCGGCCCCCTGTCGGGCAAACTCCAGGGCGATCTCCCGCCCGATGCCCGTGCCGGAACCGGTTACTAGGGCCCTTTTTCCCGCCAGTCTTTCGCAGGTGTTCATCGAGTGCTTTCAGGAAAGGTAAATGGCTGACCATGTTGCAGAAGTTGAAACCGCTCGCCGATGCCTTCGATTTTCAGGTTCGTGCGAAACAGTTCGGGTGGCAGTTGGTTCGATGGGAACATGTCGTAGTGGCAAGGTATGGCCAGCTGGACATCAAGTTCCTTGGCCAGCCGAGCCGCCTCGGCCGGGCCCATGTTTCGAAACGCCGGGTTGATTACGGTCAGTAAGACGTCCGGTTTGTGTGGGCCGACGGCTGCGGCCAAGAGTTCGTGATAGGCGGTATCGCCGGTCAGGTAGACGCTCGGTCCGCCGTCGACACCAACCAGAAAGCCGACGTGTGTCAGGTCATCCCCGGCAAACGGAATGGCAAACGTCGCTCGCAGCGATAGGTCGCCGACGGTGTGCGTCTTGTTGGGCCAGGTCATGAGAATCTCGTCCGGCGGGATACCCAACTGCTGGAGTTTCTCGACCGTTTCGGCCGGCGCCACGTACGGCCCGGTTCCACCGGCGGCCCGATAGCCGGCCACCGTCTCGGGATCTAGGTGATCGCCGTGGCTGTGCGTCATGGCGTAAAGGTCCACGCCCGCCAAGGCTTCGGGCAACATGGGCGGCGGCACGAGCCGATCCATATTGAACCCATGTTCTTCGCCCAGCGCTTTCACGGAATTCGTCAGATACGGGTCGATGGCAACGATTTTCCCACCAGGGCTCTTAAACACGAACCCGGCCTGGCCCAGCCACCACATCGTCAACGAGCCGGGCGGCACGTGGAAGTTGTGGAGTTTCTCGGCGGAAAGCTTTTCCATGGCATCTGCCTACGGATTCGGTGGAGAGGTGGCGATCAGAACGACGAGCGTTTCGGTTCCCGTGTTCTCGATACCGTGTACGCACCAGGGCGGCAAGTAGACGAAATCGCCCTTGGTCACATCGCGCTGGTAATTGGAGAACGTCATCCGGCCGCTGCCTTCCTGGATGAGATACGTTTCCTCCGTTTCGTGCGAGCCGGGTTCGAGCACGACGTGTGGCGGGATATAAAACAGCACCAGCCCCATGTTCTTCGCCGGGGCCTTCGGATTCACCGGATGGACGACTCGCACGCCCAGTCCGTGACAGCCCGGATAGACGACCGGCACGCCGTCCTGGACGTTGACGATCATCGGATCGACCGGCTCGTCCGGTTTCTGAATCATCGGCGGCTTATCGCCTTGATAGCTCTTGAAGGTTGTGATTTTTGCCATCGTCTCTCCTTGCGGCAATCCAGTGAAGCGTTCAAAGGATCAAAATTCTCGGGCGTACCCGGCCGTCCAGCCGCCGTCGACGGTCAGTACGGTTCCGTTGATATAGCTTGATTCGGGTGCCGCCAAAAAAAGGACGGCGTGGGCGATTTCTTCCGAAGTTCCCGGACGACCAAGCGGAATATGGGCCAACATCTTCTCGACCGAGTCGCTGAACTTCCCATCCTCCTCGTAGAACAGTGCCTTCGTTCCTTCGGTGAGGATCGATCCCGGCGCCACGGCGTTGACCAGGATTCCTTCCCCACCGAGTTCCAACGCCATCGACTTCGTCAAGTTGATCACGCCCGCCTTGGCTGCCACGAAAGGACTCTGCAGCCGCAGTGGGACCAACCCGCCGATGGACGAAATGTTGATGATCCGCCCCGAGCCCTGTTGGCGCATCACGGCTGCGGCGGCCTTGCTGACTAGGAACAGACCCGTCATGTCGACGCCCACGATCCGATCCCACTCCTCTTGCGGAAACTGGTCGATGGGGACCCGATGGCTCAGGGTGTTGACCCCGGCATTGTTGACGAGGATGTCCAGTCGCCCATATTCACGGACAATCTGGTCGATCACGGCCCGAACTTGGCGTTGGTCGGTGACGTTCATCT
>NYXM01000183.1 GCA_002685655.1 Planctomycetaceae bacterium | reverse complement strand
GCAACTTCTTTTCGTTTCTTCACAAATCCATCAGGGCCAAACGGCAAAATCAACCGGCCCCAAGCCTATTGAACGTAACTCCGTGAACGGTTACGAATTCTTTATGGGACAGTCCGAGCAGCTAAGCAAACGGCTCACTCTTGCGAAGCGGGAATTGCGCGATGCCAAGAACAAGATCGGACTGGTCTCCATCGAGGGGCAGCGACGGATGTTGGAGACACAGATCTCCCTCCTGCACGCCGAGTTGCTGGCGACGCAGACCGAACGAGCGGCTGTCCTGGCGAAGATCGCCGAGATTCGTCGCCTGCACCCGGACCTGACACCGATCGATCATGAATCAGCGACAGCGGGATCCGTATTGGCCACCGACAACATGCGAAGCGAACTCTACAAATTGGAAATCCAGAAGCGTGATCTGCTGTCGCGGTTGTCTTCTCGTCACCCGCGCGTGATCGCCATCATCGAACAAGTTGCCACCTCCAGTGTCCTGCTGGCGCAGCAGGAACTGGCCACTGCTGAATCCCAGGTGATGGTGATTCGCGCCAAGGCGGGCGAGCTTGCGATTCGGTTTGCCGAAGGACAAGCGGAATTGAGGGTATTAAACGAAAACGAAGTGCTGATCACCGAACTTGAGCGGCGCGTAATCCAACTGAATGACAGTCATCGGACATACACCGACAAGCTGGAACAGGCCCGCATCGACAAGGCGCTCGCCGCACAGCAGTCCTCCAATATCGAAATCGCCCAGACGCCCAGCCTGATTGCCAAACCCGTCAGTCCCAAGGCCGCGTTGATTATCGTGTTGGGTTCGCTTGCAGGGATGTTCGGAGCCGTCGGCGTCGCCTGCCTGACCGAGTATTTTGACGACTCATTCCAATCACCTGCCGACGTCGAGCGAGTGTTGAATGTGCCTGTCGTCTTGTCGCTGCCATCATCGCCGAACTTCTTTTCAATCTCATCCTGAGGTGCTTCATGAGCCAAGTGTCCAACACCGGAACAATGCCCATTGCGGTCCCGGCACATCTGTCGTCGCCGGAAAGCGCACCGTATGCGACGCTGATTCGTCGTCTCACCACGACGGCAACCTCACAAGCAATTGGGCTGACCAGCTGTGCCCATGCCGAAGGTGTTAGTACGGTGGCCGCGAACCTGGCCGTCGCCGCGGCCGGCGAGTCGGCGCGGCCCGTACTGCTTATCGATACCGACTTCGCGCAGTCGCCAACACAATCAATGTTCGGATTGGCACCGGGGCCAGGTTTTGTTGACGCATTGTCCGGTGAAACCAAACTACCGGAGTGCATCCGTTGGACCAGCATTCCCAACCTTCACTTGATGGGGCCCGGCGCACAGGCGGTCACGTTAGGCGCTGCTGGGGGCCCAGCAACATTCCACAGCCTGATCGAGATACTCAAATTGGAATACTCCTGGGTACTGTTCGATCTACCGATTGTATCCGAGTGTCACTTTCCGACCCTGATTTCGAATCTAGACGGCCTTCTCCTGGTTGTCGAGGCGGAACGACTGCGACGCCAAGTCGTCATGCGAGCCAAAGAGCAGCTTGAAAATAACGATGCCAAAGTTTTGGGCGTGGTTTTCAACAAGCGGCAACACCACGTGCCGAATTGGATCTACAACCGCGTCTGATCGGCTGCCGCCGCCTGGTGGCCGCAAGGCCACACAGTATTGATTCTCCACAAGACGCCGCGTTGTCATACACAGTGGAAACCAAAATGTTAGAGAAGCTACAAGATCATGTTGGCGGTTCTCATGTTGCCGCCGAGAACGGATACTGCCTGCCGCCGGTGAGTTTTCAGCGTATTCTGCAACTCGAACGGATGCGATCCGATCGCAGTGGCATTCCGTTTGCGTTGCTGGTAATTTCACCGGAGGCAAATCGTCTGGCGGCATTTCAGCAATGCGAAATATCGTTGGCGAATCGACTTCGTGAAACCGATGTTGCCGGATACTTCAGCGATGAGCAACTGGCGGTACTGCTGACGGATACGAATCACGATGGTGCGAAGGCGTTGGCCAAGGTGATCGTGGCGGACTGTGATCTGGCGGACAATGTTGAACTCGATATTTATGTCTATCCAACATTGCCGACTCAGGTGCTGTTGGCGACCACGTGCGAGCTTCCACAAGATGCATCCAAGATCTCAAACGAGGGTGCATCAGAGGTTGATTCGCCGGCGCCGAGACTCGCCCAGCCTCTTTTCGCGCAGGCATTGCCAATTTGGAAACGCACCAGCGATGTTGTCGCGTCTTGCCTGGGATTGATGATATTGGCACCGTTGTTGGCTGTCGTGGCGGCAGCAATCAAGCTGACTTCCCGGGGGCCAGTTCTCTTTCGACAACTGCGTAGCGGACAGGGTGGCGTGCCGTTCGTAATTTACAAATTCCGCACGATGTGCGCTAGCGCGGAAGAACGCAAGGCGGAGTTGCTGGGCCAGAACGAGCAGGACGGGCCCGCGTTTAAGGTCGTGGATGATCCGCGGATTACCGCAATTGGCGGCTACTTGCGGCGGACGTGTCTGGATGAACTGCCGCAACTGTGGAATGTTCTGCGCGGCGAAATGACCTTGGTCGGCCCGCGGCCACTTCCGTGCGATGAAGCTCGCCAGTGCGACAGTTGGCAACAGCGGCGGTTGGATATGGTCCCTGGTCTGACCTGTTTTTGGCAGGTGGATGGCTCGCGTAGTGATTTTGCTGAATGGATGCGAATGGACATCCGCTATTCAGGGCGGGCCTGGTTTTGGGTCGACATTGTGTTGTTATGGCGTACCTTGTTGAAGGTAGTTCTTCATCGAGCCTCCTGTTGAGTGGCTTCCGCCTTAGCATCTGAACGCGGCCAACGCCTGTTGTTGTCGGCCTACCTGAAATCAACCGTTTGTCGAGTCCATCATGTCGACGCTGCAAACCGTGCCTACCGAACCGGTTACGGCACCTGGCAAGGGCGACCGGTCGTTTCCAGTGCCGCCGTCTGGTTCGGCCAAATGGCGCCGCAAGAAAGAGCGAGCACTGTGTCAAATTGCTGCCGCATCGCGATTCCTTGGTGGGCCCCGACAGAGCCCGACGCCCGGTTCGTCGACGACAGGGATTCTGACCTACCACCATGTGGCGAAACAAGTGGCCAGCGATCCTTTCCTATTGAACGTGACACCGCAACGATTTAGGGAACAGATCGAAGGGCTGATCCGATTTGGTTATAGGGCTTGCTCGCTACGAGACGTGGTTGCCTGCCACCGAGAGAATCGAGCGTTACCAGACGAATCGTTCATCGTAGTCTTTGACGATGGACATCACAGCGTCTACGAAAACGCGTGGCCTGTTCTCAGGGACTTGGGCGTCCCGGCCACGATCTTCTTAGCGACGGGTTATCTTGATCGCGACACCCCGCTTCCGTTTGATACGTGCCAGACCGGTTTGTCTCGCTGTGGCGACACAAGACGACCACTTACCACACTTGAATGTGAAGAGATGTTGGGTAGTGGCTTGCTCGACCTGGGGTCTCACACGCACACTCACGAGGACTTTCGCGGCCAGCCCGATCAGTTTGCTTACGATTTGACCTGTTCCTTGCAGTTGCTCCGCGGGCGTTTCGGCCTCAAACGGGTCACATTTTCCTTTCCCTACGGGCGATTTGATGCCGAAATGCAGCGAATTCTGGAGCAGCACCAACTGCTATGCGCGGTGACGGCGGAGTGCCAGTGCGTGACCCTCGGCGGTACCGGTCCCAATGTCGACCCGTTCGGTTGGGGCCGGTTCGGCGCCACTCAATTCGACACACCGCGCACGTTGGCAGCCAAATTGGATGGGTGGTACACGTGGCTGCAGCAACACTGGCGAAGACTTCGACGCTGAACTGTCTGTGTTGCGAGATAACACCACCGTGTTGTCTGGCCGCAACATGGGTGAGATCAGCGATCCCGCCAGACGCTCCAGAGGTCGTTACGGAGCTAGAGTTTATGACCGGTGGCACAATTTCTCGCCAGTGCGGCGCTCGCCTTGCAACGATTTGAAACAGGGGAAGATCTGCGCATACGTCCGCGACCAAGGAACGACTTCATGGCGACAAGCACGCTGATCCACGAGGACGACCAAGGGGCGCCCCGCCGCCTGGCGCTACGTGGGCTGGCAAAAAGACTGATGGCTTCCACGGATACGCACCGTGGAATCTCTGCCGTCTTAGATCAGGGTATCGTGAGCGGCCTGAGTTTCGCGACCTGTTCGATCGTCGCCATCGCCTGCGGTCGCTTCGAGTTGGGCGTAGCCCATCTCGTTTTGACGATTCTGGTGCTGGCCATGAACGTTCAAGGTGAGTTGGTCAATGCACCGTTCACGGTCTATCGACAGCGGCAACACGCGGCGGATCGCGCTGCATTCACCGGCAGCATGTTCGTCCACCAGAGTTGGTTGGCCGCCTTGAGCTTTATCGGTGTGTGCGGCTACCTGATCGTGTTGTATTGTGGGATTGGTCCGACTCACTTGATCGCGCCGTTGTGGATGCTGCTGCTGGCCCTGCCTTTCTGTTTAATGCACGCATTTCTGCGCCATTTGGCGTTCGCCTGCTTTCAGTTTCGCATTGCTCTGGCCATGGACATTACCGTCACATGGATTCAACTCGGTACGATCATGGCGCTATTCTTTACCGGCACGCTGACCGTCTCGTCGATCTTTGTTGCGATGGGGACAGCAAGTGCGATCGCCTGTGTTGCATGGTACTTGGTCCGTCCGGAGCCGTTTCAGATTGTCTGGCGGCGAAGTTGGCACGACTGGTGCGCCAATTGGTTGTTCGGCCGCTGGGCCATGCTCTCTCACGCCATCGGTTGCGCGATGACCTACGTCTTGCCCTGGCTGTTGGCGGCGATGCATGACGAATCCGCGACTGGCACGCTCGCCGCCTGCAGCAAGCTGAGTGCCTTGGCTGGAACATTTGTGGTGGGTGTGGCTCACTACCTTACGCCTAAGGCCGTCGCTTCCTACGCAAGTCATGGGTTGGCCGGGCTTCATCGCGTTTTAGGCGTGACGGCCGGAGTCTTCGTTTCGGCTGTGGGCCTGTTTTGCTTGATCGTACTGGTCACCGGGGACACACTCCTGACGGCTTTGTTCGGTAATGAATTTGCCGGGGCTGGGGCTGTGGCAAGTGTGCTGTCCCTGGCCGTTCTCCTCAATAGTCTGGCCGTCGTTGCGGGCAATGCGTTGTGGGCTATCGACCGACCACAAGCCAACCTGATTGGCGATGTCGCCGCCCTTCTGGCGACCTTGGTTGCGGCGGTTTGGCTGGTTGGCTGTTGGGGAGCACTCGGCGCGGCGGTGGCGATTCTGGTCGGTGGTGGCGTGGGTGCTGTCGTCCGTGGCACGACATTTTGGATTCTGAGTCAGCGCATTGCCGCTGCTGCGGAGGGTGTCTGATGCAAGGCCAGCTCGTTCAAACAAGTAATATCAACAATCGGGAGAATGACGGAGCCTCGTGGATTCTGATCGCCCTGATCGCACTTGTCCTAGGCACTGCATTTTTCGTTAGTGAAGTCGATTGGCACATTTCTACATACGAGAACTACTCGCTGGAAGCCGACGACGCCGAAGCCTTGGTGGCCACGGGCAGTAACACGCGAAAAGCTATTTACGCCACAATTGGTCTGCTGGGTGGGCTGCTGCTACTGGCCGCCAGCCGCCAGCCTCGGCGACTAGCGAACCCGACGATGATGTTCTTGGCGACATACGTTGTGATGTGCTGCGCCAGTATCGCCTGGTCGGACGATCCGATTTTGTCAATCAAACGCGTAGCGGTCCTGGGCTTCTGCATCTTGGGAGCCATCGGCGTGGCGAAACACCTTAATGCGCTTGACCTGCTCAAGCTAACCGTCGTCATCGCATTTTTCCTGGTTGGCATGGGCGTGTGCACCGAATTGGCTTTGGGGACCTTCAAGCCGTTTAACGGGAACTACCGTTTTGCGGGTACGGTGCACCCCAATACCCAAGGTGCCTACTGTGCCGTCTTGGCGATTGCGGGATTCTTTGGGGCCAAAGGCCCGACGCGCGGCCGGTTCGTCTATCTGGCGGCACTGGCCCTCGGGATCGGACTGTTGCTGCTGACAAAATCTCGAGCAAGTTGTGCCGGGTGCCTGTTTGCGCTGTCAGCGGCCTGGCTCTTGAGTTCCGGCAGGGTCGCTCGGACGTTTGCCTGCGTCGGTGGTCCTCTGGCTGTCTGTCTGATCTTGATTGCATCGTTGCTGGCTGGCATGGAGGTGACCAGCGAACTCGACCGCGCCGCCCGCCTCGGTCGATCGGAACTCGAATCGAGCGTCGCGGGCCTCAATGGCCGTGTACCGCTGTGGACGCATCTGGTGTCCCATGTCAGCGAGCGGCCTTTGTTGGGGTATGGCTACAACGGATTCTGGACGCCTCAACGGATTTACGAGATTTCCAGCGAACATGAATGGACGATCGCGACTGCCCATTCAGTTGTCATTGACGTGTTGCTAAGCGTCGGAATGATTGGTGGTCTGTTGTTTGGGATCACCTTTGCGATGACGCTGTATCAAGCGGGACGGCGGTGTCTGCAGACGCACGCCGCGGGTGATACGTACGTGTTTGCCTTGGCGATGTTTGCCATTGTCTCCGGGGTGTTCGAATCCGGCTTCGCGCAGCCGGCGGGGTTCGACACGTTTGTGGTGGCGTGCGGCTTGTTCTACGTCGTCATGCTACGGGAACGATGTGTTGCCGATCCGTCGCAACCAGGAAACATCGCGGCGACCCGCTGCCACCCCTTGCCTGTTCCTTACGGTGTGGGGAGCTCATGATGAACGTCGAATTGATCTCGGCGAACCGGCTCGAACCACATCACGTTGCCGCTTGGACGGATGTTCTCCGCTTGCAACCGTCGTTGGACAGTCCATTCTTCACACCAGAATTTACCCAGGTCGTGGCCTCGGTTCGCAAGGATGTTGAGGTCGCGTTGCTCTACGACGATGGTCGTTTGGCTGGCTTCTTTCCGTTTCAACGTACGCGCATGAATGTCGCCGTACCCGTCGGTGCGGGGTTTTCCGAGTTCCACGGCGTCATTGCCTCGCCGGACCTGCGCTGGAGTGCGCCGGAGTTGCTACGTGGTTGTGGGTTGCTGGCTTGGAAATACGACCACGTGCCTGTTTCGCAGGAGCCGTTTGCGAGATTTCACCAACGTGTCGGTAATTCACCATTTATGAATCTGACCGACGGGTTCGGAGCGTACTGCGCCGAACGACAGCGCAGCGGATCATCGGTTGTCCGAAAAACTGCCCGCAAACTCCGCAAGCTTCAGCGTAAAGTCGGACAGGTGTGTTTCGAGCTGCACGATGGCGGCCAGCGAGGGCTCGAAAAGCTGATCGAATGGAAGTCAGCACAGCACGCGCGAACCGGCGTAATCGACGTGTTTAGACGCGGCTGGGTGACAGATCTTCTTCGCCGCGTTCACTGTCATCAGGATACGGCTTTCTCGGGAGTCATGTCTGTCCTTTCTGTCGGCGGTCAACCGATCGCAGTTCATCTAGGGATGCGAACCGGCACCGTTGCGCACATGTGGTACCCCGCCTTTGATACGGATTTCGGCGAGTATTCGCCTGGCATGATCCTGTTTTTGGAGATGGCACGCGAGTTGGCTAAGCAAGGTGTTGTTCGCATAGATCTTGGACCGACTCCACAGCGTTACAAGCAGAGTCTCCGGAGCGGTGACATCGCGGTTGCCATCGGAACGGCCGACCGGTACTTGTTGGCGCAGTTGGGGCGGCAGGCGTGGCAGGCTGGTCGAAGGCAAGTTCGCGCCTCCATCCTCGCCAAGCCGGCGCGCGTTCCCGCTAGATGGCTCTACCGAGTGCGTCAATGGCGGGCGCTGTGACAGTTTCGCAATCGGGATAGTATCGTAAATAGGACAACCGTCACAACTAACGCGAAGTCGGCATCCGACGACTAGGATTCAGAATCGGGGTAGATTGCGGAACGGTTTCCAACGTTTTGTCACCGCTCGCGTCGTAAGTTTGAACAGCCGAAGCCTCTTGATACGGGCACTATATGTCTGAGGAAGCCTCTTAGCTGCCGCGTAACGACTCGAGCAGAGCGATGAATGTGATAGCTGTTTCCGCACGTGATCTAACAAGGGATCACGCTATGCAATGGCGGACGTTACAGGCCGCGAATCCGTCATGCGCCGGGCCGCATTTTTGCATTGAGTTCGTCCAGGCCGTGGCGGAGGTGCGTGGGGACATTGAAGTCGCCATGGTGTCGCAAGATGGTGAGCCTATCGCATTCGTTCCCTTTCGACGAGCAAAGGGCAATGTCGCGCGACCGATCGCTGACAACTTTTCCGATTTCCAGGGATGCGTCGTCTCGCCAGACGCTTCGTGGGCAGCCGATGAGGTCCTACGACAGTGCCGTCTCAATGCATTCCACTTTTCTAATGTGCCAGAGAACTGCCCCGCGCTGGAGCCCTTTTTCTGGCAACGCAGGGAAGCCTCCTACATCGACCTGTCGAACGGATTCGAGGAGTATCGAGCCGCGAGGCGCAGAGCTGGCAGCGACGAAATCCAAGAATCTCTACGAAAGACTCGCAAGATCCAACGCGATATTGCCCCCTTGCACTTCGAACCACGTTCGACTGACCCAGCGGTCTTTCGAACTCTGATCGCATGGAAACGGGCACAGCTGGAATCGCAGAAGTTGGGCGACAGCTTCGCTGGTGTCTGGGTTCTGCCGTTGCTGGAAGGGATTGTGAATACCAGGTCCGATGCCTTCACCGGGGTGATGTCGGTGTTGCGAGTTGGCGGCGAGATCCTCGCAATCAACTTGGGTATGAGGTCGCGGGGCGTCTTTCATGGTTGGGTCACCACCTACAATCGTCACTTCGCAAAGTATTCACCAGGACTGATGATGATGACGCAGCTTGCTCAAAGCGCAGAAGAGAATCGGATTCGCCGCATCGAAATGGGGTGTGGCGGCGAAGCATTCAAGCAAAGCCTGGCATCGGGAACGCACACGTTTGCCAGCGGAACGATCGACCTTCGACCTGTTACCAGAATCGCAACGCAGGGTTGGATGATGGCGAAAGCGATGATTCGTGACACTCCGCTGGAGGCGGTCGCGCGTACCGTTTCTCGGCAACTAGGCCATACAAAGCAGCTTGTTGCACCCGCGTTCCGAGACGTGTAAGCGAAGGGGGGCGCACGATGCCGCCGGCAAGGACATCACGCATGGCGTGGCTGAAGATCTACTGGGTACCTGGTCGACTGGCGTGGTCAGTGCGAAACCATGGTCTGCTGGCTACCTTTCGCCGTGGTTTTCGGCGTGCTGCTGAAGCGCGGCGCGAACGGAACCTGGGAATCCGCACAGCGGGCAGCATCGATGCGATGACGCTCAAATCGGGGACCGAGTGTTTTGGCTACCAGCCGATCCCTTACGCGGCGATTGAAGCCGCGTTAAAGTCCGTTCAACCGAGCACAAATGATGTATTCGTTGATCTGGGTTGCGGAATGGGGCGGGCAGTGGTCCTGGCCGGAGTGGGGTCGTTTCGACGTGTTATCGGTGTCGAGATTTCCCCGGAGCTTTGCATCGTAGCACGTCAGAACGTCGCGCATGTGCGTCGACGTCTTCGAACCAGTGCAGTCGACATTGTCCAAGCGGACGCCTGCGACTACTCCCTGCCTGATGATGCCACAGTCCTCTTGCTCTTCAACCCATTTGACGAACCGGTCGTTCGTCGCGTGTTAGACAACGTCCGGAAGTCGCTGGAGAGAACTCCTCGCACCTTGACAATCATCTACGCAACTCCCAGGTCTCGCCATGATGTGCTGGCCGATGTGCCGTGGCTGCGACTGCATGAATCGCTGCGCATTACTGACGAAGAGTGGTTGCGATTGGGGATCTATCGCAGCACGAAGGATGTGCCATGAGAGCAATTCGGGCAGTCAGATTCGCGGAGCTGTCCCCGTCCCAGATCGCATCTTGGGCTCGGTTTCAGGGGGCAGACGAATCATTGGAAAGTCCGTACTTTCACCCGGAGTTCACACAATGTGTGGCCACCGTTCGCGACGATGTAGAAGTTGCCGTGATCCAACAGAATGGTGAAAGTGTTGGCTTCTTCCCGTTTCAGCGGCGTGGACGCCATGCAGCGATGCCCGTAGGAGGGCGACTGTCAGATTACCAAGGCGCGATCTTTCGGCACGACTTGAGCTGGAACGTGAAAGAGGTTCTGTCGGCCTGTGACCTCACGAGTTGGTCGTTTGATCACGTGCTGGCGTGCCAGACGCCATGGTCCGAGTATCATCGTATGACGGACCTTTCGCCACAGATCGAACTCGCCAGTGGGTTCGAGACGTATTGTTCCGGCCTGCGCAAGAGCGGCGTCGACGAACTGCAACAGACGCGGCGAAAGGCCCGCAAACTGGCACGCGAAGTTGGGCCTTTGCGATTTGAGTTTCAGTCACCGGACAGCGGCTTGCTCGATCGGCTCATCACCTGGAAGTCTGAACAGTACCGGCGTACGCAGGTCACGGACGTTTTCTCATTCCCTTGGACTACCGCGCTGCTGCACACGTTACAGGCCCATCAAGGTGAGAATCTGGCAGGCACGTTGTCTGTGCTCTACAGCGGTGATCGGCCTGTTGCGCTGCACATGGGGATGGAATGCCGCGGCCTGCTTCACTGGTGGTTTCCAACGTATGACCCGGGTTTGGCAAAGTACTCGCCTGGACGAATCCTGCTCCTGGAACTGCTCCAGGCGGCCGAATCGAACGGCGTTCATAAAGTTGACTTGGGACGAGGGGTTGTTGGCTACAAATCGCGTGCGATGACCGGCGCGGTCACTCTTGCGGAAGGGAAGGCAGATTTGCGGCCTTTGGCACGCCGGTTGCAAAATTCTCTTCGGTCGACCAGGCAGTGGATTCGCGAATCTCCTATTTCAGGACCAGCACGCTTTCCCGGCCGGTTGATCCACCAGCTTTCTGAGTGGTGGACGTTTCGTTAAGGCAACAACTGTCGCCAAGAGGCATCACGCGAATCGGTACTTCATGAACACACACCAAATCGATTCGCCGCAACGGTCAGATCTACGTTGGCTAGAGAATCGCCTCGAAGCGCGCGGGTTGAGCGGCCTGGGACGACGTATCTCGGTCCGCGCGTTAGCGATGATCCGTCGCCATTTTGGCGCCCGCGCGACCGATCAATGCGGAATCCTGGTGTACCGTCGCCTGGCTCCGACCCTGCCCGGCGTAGTGAAGCCGACGCTCAGTGTGACGCCCGAGCGCTTTCGTGAACAACTGACCGGGTTGCTTGATCGCGGACGCGTCTTCTGGCCGCTCGAGAAGGTCCTTGAATTCAAGCGGCGTCAATGGCGCGTGATGCCCTGGGTCACTACACTTTCCTTCGACATCGGATTCGCCGGCCTGCACTCGTACGCGTTGCCGATTCTTCGCGATTTGAACATTCCAGCAACAATCTTCTTGGATGACCAGCATTTTTCACATGAGACCATGTTTCCCACGGATGATTGGGCGCGACGTACGCAGGACCAGGCGCCGGAGGATGTCTTTCGCCCGCTCAGTGCCGATGAATGCCGCGAGTTGGTGGGCAGTGGCCTGATCTCGTTAGGGTCACTCTCACGATCGGGAACGCAAACGGCGGATGGCTCATTCTCGCTGGATTACGAACTTGCCAAGGGCGTCGACAGGCTTGCGTGGAAACGAATTCAGGTTGCTTCTTGGGACACGTCCAGCACATTGGCTTCGCGACTGACCCATTCTGCTGGAACACATCCAACGCGCTGCGATGTCGCTGTCGGTTGGCCGGAGCCCGACCCGGAGTCGAGCCCCCAGCAGTTGTCGAGTTCTTCGAGCTCGCCCATTCAAGCTTCGCCCGTCTGCAGGTCTACCGCAGCAGCGGTTGGCGAAAATGCTAAAATGAAACGGTCGACCGTTGTGATCAGCGTGATTGTACCGACCTACAATCGGGCTCATTGGATCGGCGAGGCGCTACAGTCGCTGATCGACCAGGAAACAGACGGTCGTTTCTCATTCGACATTCATGTGGTGGACAATGCGTCCAGCGACGCAACTGCTGCCGTGATTGCCCAGGTCGCCGCTGGCTCGCCGGTCAGAGTCGAGTACCATCGCCAAGAGTTGCCCGGAGACGCACCCACGCGAAATCTGGGAGTCGCACGGTCAGCTGGTTCGTGGCTGGCGTTCTTCGATGACGACCAACTCGCCGAACCCTCGTGGCTGCAGCAACTGTGGTCCGCGACGTCCGGTGCAAAGCGGCCCATTGTCGGTGGTGCCGTCCACTTGCACATCGATGACCAGGAACTTGAAGCGTTGGACCCGCAGTGCCGCGCCGCGCTGCGCGAGACGCGTCTCTACCCGACTGCAAGGACCTATCGGCGGAAAGACATGCCTGGCACGGGCAACGCGCTTGTCGCTCGTCCAGTGTTTGACGCCATCGGAGACTTCGACGAAGCGATGACCGGCGGCGGCTCGGACTACGATTT
>NYXM01000182.1 GCA_002685655.1 Planctomycetaceae bacterium | reverse complement strand
TTTCCATCGCCTGGACCGCATTCGGACCAGACGACCAACAATGATGACTTACGTATAAATGACAGGGCGATGCCCCAGGCTACGGTGATTGATGGCCGTTGGCCAATGCTAGTTTGCAATTGCGCAATTTCCAGACTCGCAGGCTAGTGAATAATCCGGGCTAACTGACCGGGTGTAGAAACCAACGGATGGCCAATCCGTTCATGTGTTGCGGGTCGGATTGGCAATCCGTCCTACTTTCTTGCCGAAGCGAACCAGACTAGCGACCGTGACAGCCCTTCATTGTAGTTCTTGTCTGCCACGTTCAATTCGCCGGTAGCGCCTTCAGGATACGGCCCACGGCTTCGTTCAAATATGGATAAAATCCACCTGGGCTTGGTCCCAGTCGCACCACGACAATGTCGCGCGACGGGATAACCAGCGTGACCTGCCCCATGAACCCAGCCGACCAGTATGCGTCCTTGGGAACCTGGTCCATTGTTAAAGGTCGGTTGAGCCAGAAGAGCCCGCCGTACTTTTTCTTCGCGTCGGCGGGAGCGGGTGTCGAGATGAATTGCGTCCAGCCTTCAGGCAGAATCCGCTCACCCTGCCAGACTCCGTCCCACAAGTGCAGGAGGCCAAAACGGACCCAGTCGCGAGCCGAGCCGTAGTCGTATCCCGAGAGGATAAAGTTGCCCCAGGCGTCGGTCTCCAGCACGAAGTTGCGGGCACCGATCTGGTCGAACAATGCCCGCTGTGGGAATGTCAGATACTCCTCGCCTTCTGCCTCGACCGTGTCGCGAATGATCTTGCCCAGCGTCAGCGGATCGCTGTTAAGGTAGCTCCAACGCGTATTGGGCGGAGCCTTTGGCGGCTGGTTGATGGCGTGCTCAAGAACATTGAGCGAATCGAAGTAGACGCGCATGTGCTCGTTCTTCGTCGTGAAGGCCGCCGGTCCGTCCAGTCCGAGATTGATGAAATCGAGACCACTGCTCATCCGCAACAGGTCGCGAATTTGGATCTCACGACGCGGATCCCCCTCGGCCTGCCACTCCTTCACCGGAACGGGTTGGTCGATCCTAAGAAGTCCACGCTCGACCAGCACGCCCACCAGCGCCGCCGTGATGCTCTTGCCTTGCGACCAACTGATTTGGGGCGTATCCTTCGTCCAGCCACGTGCGTAGCGTTCGCCGATGATCTTTCCACCGTACGCCACCACGAAGGCTCGAGTATTCTGTTCCTTCTGTTCCATCGCCCAGTCAAGGGCAGCGGCGACGGCTTCGGCCTGCACGCCGCCCGGGATCGGCTCGGTTGCCCCTGCGTCGCCGGTGGGCCAGGGCTGAGTAGCAGCGTCGGGAAGGCCACGAGGAACTGGGACGGGTTTATAGAAGACGTTCTTCTCACCGATCGGCAGAATCGTGCTGCCCTGGTCGCCGTTGTATCGGGCGGTGCGACGTGGAGCGCCGGGAGCAGTGACTGTGACCATACGTCGCTCGTGGTCAACGTCGTACTTGAACTCGGGTCCCCAACCGAAGACTTTGAATGGCGCGATGTCTTGGGCAACGACTTCCTCAGGAGTCCGTTTGTAGGAACGCCCCACAACCCAGAGCCCAGAGCAGATATGGTGAGCGGCCATCGCGGCGCGGAACTCTCGACCTTCTTTGGCGTACTGGTCGGCGGATTTCTGTTCCGTCGACGGCTCGGCGGCCAACAGGCCGCTCGGCGCATAATGACGACCTTCGACATCAAATCGCGGCTCACCAGAAAGAGCAAGGACGGCAACAAACGACATGACAATCTGCGTGAATTGTCGATCAGGCATAACAGCGTTTCCTTTTGTTGAATGTCTCAACGGTTCGCTCGACAAGGGCTTGACCATCCTTCGGGCCGACAAGGCTAACCTCTTACCAGTTCCATGCTCGCCCGCATTTCTTCCGACGGCTCGACGCCAATTCCTGGTATCTCTGGAACACTGTACGCGCCGTTTTCACAAACAAGCACGCCGCCGGTGAAGTGACGGAACGGTTCCAAGACAGAATGCTGAAATTCGTGCGACTCAACGTTCTGCAACGCCGAACTTGCTTGCAGACTTGCGGCGAGAAAGATTCCCGCGCCAATGGTCGCGTGAGGAATGATTCGCAGATGGTGTGCCTCGGCGTATCGACCGATCCGCATGAACTGAGTGATTCCCGTGTGTCCCATTTCCGGCTGAACGATGTGTACGGCATCACGGTCTATTCGCAGGCGAGCGTCGTGAACGGTCCGCCATTCTTCGCCGACGGCAATCGACTGACCGGAATGCTGGGCCACCCAATGGAGACCATCGATGTCTTCGGTCGCGACCGGTGCTTCCAGAAACCACGGCCGATCCGGTGTCATTGCACGTGCTAGATCGACCGCATCGACCCGCGAGAATGCCCAATGCAGATCGCAACCGATGCGAGCCTTGTCACCAAGACGCTGACGCAGCGATTTCAACTCTTTCACCGCGCCTTCGTCCGCGACGGGCAGTGCAAACTTGAAGGAATCGAAACCGTGTTTTTGCCACGATGCGGCGAGGTCACAACGCTTTTCCACCGTGTCTTCTGGCAATCCTGAAACGTAGGCAGGAATCGATTCGCAGAGTCGTCCACCCAGCAGTTCCGCAACGGACTGACCGGTTTGCTTACCCGCGATGTCCCACAAAGCGATGTCAATCCCCGCTAACGCATCGAGATAGAAACCGCCCGTGTAACCTCGTACCCGCATCAGGTCGTACAGTTCATCGTGCAACGATTCGCGGTCCATCGGATCGCGCCCGACGACGAAGCCGGCCAGCAGATCGTTGATGATCGCGGCGGTCGCCTGCGGCGCGACCAGCCCGTAGGTTTCTCCCCAGCCCTCGATGCCATCGATCGTCACGGCGTGAACGACCAGCGACCGGTTCGCTCGCGGATAAACCGTTCGATTGCCGCGACGCACGAAGTAGCCACTTTCGTTGACGGTCTCGCCGTCGCGAAGACTACCGAGGTACGGCTTATCCTGCCGCAGATTGACGACGTAGACTTCGACGGTCTCGATCGAGTCGGGCTTCGCTGGCAGGTTCATGGAAATACCGCCTTCAAATCGACCAGCATCGTGTCGATGTCCCGCCGCGCAAAATCATCCAGCTCCGGCAGCGCCGCACGCACGTGCAGTCGGTCTGCGATTCCACGTTGCTTCAGCACGTACTTCGTCAGCCGCATGCGATAGATCATCTGCGACGCAAGCAATGGCAGACTCAAACGATACAGTTCGCGAGCCCGATCGAATTCTCCAGCCGTGTGAGCGTTATGAATTGCCACGTGCAGATCAGTCAGTTCGACGGCGGGCAACGCTCCGATCGCGCCACGGTTGAGTTCATCGATAATGTATCGCGCTCCGCCGCCACCGAAGACGCCTTTCAAATGAGGAATCTCCGCAGCACGCAGCGCTGTGATTGCTGGTCCGGAAGGCAACGTTTCCTCTTTGGTGTAAGTGATCGCTGGATTTGCCACCGCCAATGACGCGATCGCACTCGCCTTGAGTCCTGCTCCGATCGGCGAAGGCGCGTTCTGCAGAATGATCTGCACATCAGTCAGCTCAGCAGTGATTCGGGCAAAGAATTCGCGATGAGACTCCAGATCCTGCCCCAGTCCCGCGGGAGCCATGATCATCAGGTGATCAATGCCATGTCGCTTCGCCTGGTGTCCAGCGACGATCACTTCTTCGCTGGTCGCGGCACTCGCCCCGCCGATGATCGGGACACGCCCGCCGACTTCATCGAACACCATCGCCATCAGCTCGCTACGTTCCTCGGGCGACAGAAAGTTGTACTCGCTTGCAACACCAGGAAAGACAACACCGTGAGCGCCCGCATCGAGAGCAAACTGAATCACGTCCCGCATCGCGTCGGCGTCGATCGAGTCGTCGTCAGCGAACAGAGTCGGGACGACTGGAAAGATACCTTGAAGCATGTTATCTCGGTTTTGCGGTAAGGGAGCCTAGTTGAGGTGGAGTCCGTGCGACTACTTTCGTCGACGGATTCTAACATCATTTGCCATCGACGTGCGGGTGCTCCTTCACACCGTCCATCCCCTTCCAGGCTATTGTCCGATACTGACTCGGTTTGAGCGGCCATCGGTCGGTGTGCGCCGAACCTAAAAGAGGTTCTCTCAAAAAAGTCAAATCCGCACGTTCGCAGCAATCGTGTTTCACCACCACTTGATTGACATAGGTAGGCCCTCGCGGGCTTTCCCTGTCACACCACAGGGCACACGGGTCACGTACCACGGCGGTTCGATCGAGTTAAGCGTTGGAAGGAAGGCTGAGTCGGGGTAGACCGATTGAGTCGAAGTAGTTGTTGTGCAGTGCCTGTTGGACCGCCGGGGGACTGGACAACGCCCACGTCGACGGACGCCACTGGTACATCAAAACGACGGCGCGAGACACGGGCGCTCACGGTTGCTTCGGCGGCCGCGTTAGTGACGCCTGACGACAACTCCTCGGTCAGTTGCGTGACGCGCCAAAAGCACACATGTCGACGACCCCAACGCGCTGCTCTGCGTGCCCGCTAGCCTCCTCTTGTGCCGGGCCGTGACGAGGGACGGCGGCCCGTAATTCTCCACTCGGTTAGCAGTCGTCGAAAGGTAGCGCCGTCTCTCGTCAGACCGAGTGGCTTGTTGGCGATTGCGGCTTCCATTTCCTGGCGGCTCCAGTCAGGCACTTGCAGGCCATCGTGCCCTAACAGCGCCGCGAACCAGTGGTGCGCCATGATCTCGGCGCCAATGAAGTTGGGATGCCGTTTGTCACGATCAAAGGCGAGCGGGTAGTGCTTCTCTGTAGGCGTCCAGACGTCGGGGCCGGCGTGCAGGCGAATCGGCTTTCGTGTCATTAGCTTCGCCAGAGCCAATCGCTCGTTGCCAATCTCCGGTTCCATCCCTTCCTTGTAGATGTGCATCGCAATGATGACTTCCTCAGCCCCGTCATCCAGGATGAGGTTGGCGTACCGCTTGACTGCGGCTGCTCCGTGTCGAATTCGCTCGCCATCTTCCTTATTGCGTATTCCGACCGACCGCTCTCCGTAAACCCATTGCAGCGACTGTTGGGCCAGCACGACGACCGGCCGCTTTCCCCTTTCCGCCTGGATCATTGGCGTGAGCATCTGTTTCCAGGCGGCGGACCGCTCGCCGGTCGTGACGTCCATCCACTTGGCGATCGGTGTACCACCCTTGTTGCATAGTTGCACTTCGACGACACGTCTGTCCGGGCCGCCCATGTGACGATCGATCTTGTGTTGCAGAAAGGCCCACCAGTGTGCTGAAGTGGAATAGCCGTGAACGATGAGCAGGCGCGGTTCGCCTGAGAAGATCTTAGACCTTTCCGATGCATCCGACTCACCTTCGTCGCCGCAGATTCCCACGGGCGGCCAAACCAAGACGCTGGTAACTACGGCAGCGATCGCAATCGTGTTAATCGCGTGGCGATTCATGGTTCTCCTTTCGGATCGGGTGGGGCGGCGAACAGTTTCCAAGGGATCTGGCCCTGGTTGAAGGTGGAAGTCACCCTTCCCCACGAGCCAACGACGCTGCCGCCCACTCCGCCAACATGACTGCCGTTGCCTCCGCCGTGGCCTTGGATGCGGCTGATCAGCCGCTTGCCTTTCCATTGGCCGTCCGTAGCGGCCAGCAAACCATATCGGGCGAGATCTTTTGGGCTCATCACAACCCAACCGGGGCCGCCGCGCACGACTTGGCCATCAATCTTGTAAGGTGGATCGAGGAACTCGCCGTAGCCGGGCATTTTTGGATACCAGTTCTTGTTGTCGTTAACCACTTGGCCCGGCGTCCAGTCCCAGCGGTCTGGCGGGATGCCAATCGGGCCCATGATCTGCTCGTTGAGTACTTGTTTGAGGTCCTTTTTCCATACGGCTGTCAGTGCCTGAGCCAGACGCCAGTATCCGCCGCTGCTGTAGGTCCGCCCGACGGTGCCGGGTTTGGCGTGAGCGTAGTTGTCGTGGTCGGGATCGCGCGTGCAGCTGGCCCATTTCGGCGCGGGAGTGCCGTAGTTCGTACCCATCCGCCACGACCAGCCGTTGGTGATCGGGAAGGCTCCGCGGTGGTTCTTTAGATGATTGAATGTGAGCTGAATGTGGTGGCCCGCAGTCATGTACTTGTGTTTGCCGTTGAGCTGGTCGTCTCCGGTCCAGTGGTCTTTGATCAGGTCATCGCCGCTCTTGATAAGCCCCTCATCGATCGCCAGTTGCAGGCAGGCAATGGTGAAGGCCTTGCCGAGCGATGCGGTCTGGTATTTGTAGTCAGGGTCACCGAAAGTCTGGATCAAATATCCGCCGCGCGTGATCGCAACTCCCCATTTGTTGCCGCGGTGATCCTCGCCTTGAAAGCTGGCTCCGCGCGAGCCTTTCTCGGTGGCTCGCACCCACTTGTTCCAGGCCGCAAGATCGCGGATTCCGGCCTGCTCAGGCGCGAGCGTCTGCCACTCTTGATCAGGATAGATGACCCAGGCAGGGGTTTGGGCTACGGCATTGGCACTGGCAAGCCATGTTACGATAACCATCGTGACGGTTGTTGTGACGCGCCGTGGGAATATCATGGCGATCTCCGATGCGCGGCCAGCATAGCTTTCCGTTCAGGCCTGGACGTTGGCAGCCTGTCCATTTGTAACCGCGCCAGCGACAGTCTAGCACGCTTCGCCAAAAGCGAGCAAACAGATTGCTGACGGCGGTGTGGCTTCTATGAATGCTGGCGAAATGGCTGTGTCATCAACCGCGACTCCCAACTTCGATACGTTGGGCAAGGCATCCAAAAGAGCATCTTGCCGGAGTTCCTTGGGCGCATCGGCGAGGGCGACCGAAGTCTCGAACGGCAATCGCTTGCGCGCGTAGGTCGCGATTCCCGGTGCCGTTTGTGGGCCTGCGAAAACCACCTCGGTCTTTTGGACCGAGGTTGCTAACGGTCGTGGTAAGCTGGCGAAGATCACTGCACACCGATGCGCGCCGCCTTTATTTCCGGTGGTCGCGATCATCGGTACAGTTTTGACTTTGCTAAGTACAAATGTCGTTTTGTCCTACGCGCGCAGCGGCATGCTGTTACCACGAACGAACGTGGGGATAGCCGGCCTGTCTTGTTGCATCTCTGTATTCGTGCCCGGGTTGACACCGATCGTCTAGTTGACTAAATTTATCGAACTAAACGATAATCTCCTCGGAGCAACGCTATGGGTGCGACACAATTAGGACGCGTTCAATTGAGAATCATGCAGGTGCTTTGGGAACGGAGGACGGCGACGGCTCGCGAGATCACGGACGCTCTCAACGAATCGGAGCCGACCGCGCACAGCACGGTGCAGACTCTGTTGCGCGGGTTGGAGGATAAGCAAGCGATCGACCACAAGCCCGATGGACGGACGTTCGTTTTCTTTCCGCTGGTTAAGGAGGACGAATTCAGGAACTCCGCGACTCGCGATCTGGTCGAACGCGTCTTCGGTGGAAAGGCGAAGCAGTTAGTGGCTCACCTGTTGGCGAGCGAGAGCATCACGCGCGAGGAGCTTGACGAAATTCGCAAACTGATCAATCGACGCAGCCGAAAACGGGAGGACCAACGATGAATCTGAGCGACGTGGAATTACTGTTGCTGCGTGCGAGCAGCGGTCTCGTGAGTTTTGGCGTTAACTGGTTGCTTCAATCGACGTTGCTCATCGCCGCGGGATTGCTGGCGGTTCGCGCACTGCACCGGCTTGGTCCGGCCGCGAAATCGGCTGTCTATCGAACTTACCTGGTAGCTGTTGTTTTGTGTCCGCTCGCGACGTTCGCGCTATCGATCGGAGGTGTCTCCGGTTGGACACTCGATTTGCCGACACCGTACGTCTTCGAGCCAGTGCGCGACCCGACGCCTGCGTCTGGCAATACCAACACTGTGGTTGCGTCATCCGATTGGCGATCGGGTCCGCAGTCTCCTGTTGAACCGGCAACCAGTCAAGTGCTTCCGCTGGTGCCGCCCGAACCGGCGTTGCCGCTTGAGGACGTCGACCACACCGATGCTAGTAGGCATGTCACCGAGACAATCGGCGACACAAAGATGCAGCTCGCGGATCTAGCGTTCGTCGCGCCGGTTCGCGCTGAGTCGCGGTCGCTCGGCATTCGGTTTTACGGTTTGCTCTGTGCGGGGCTTGCATTGGTCTGGATGTTCGTCACGGGGACACATTGGTGGTGGCTGCTGCAGGCCTGGCGGATGCTTTCGCGTTTGCAGCGGTCTGCCGTTTCGGTCGACGCGACGGAAGCAGAATGCTGCCGCGACGTTGCCGGTCAGCTCAGTGTTCGAATGCCGAAACTCTGCCGTTCGCCACTGGTGTCGAGTCCGTTTTTGATCGGCATCCGCGAGCCGGTCGTGATGCTGCCAGAAGACACTTCAGATTTGCCGCTCCGCGACGTCTTTATTCATGAGCTGGCCCACCTGAAACGGCATGATGTTCACTGGTTGCTGTTACGGCAAGTCTGCCAGGCCGTTCTGTTTTTCCAGCCGCTGCTGTGGTGGTTAGGGCGCGAGATGGAAGGGGCTGCGGAAGATGTTTGCGATGACCACGTGCTGCAGCTGGGCGGCTCGCGACTCGACTTTGCGGAGAGCCTGGTTGGTATTGCCGCGTTGTCGACAACGCCTTTGCCGACCGGCGTTGGGATGATCTCGCGGCGTTCGCTGTTGGAACAACGCGTGCTGCGAATCATTGATGAGTCGCGTTCGGTTTCAACGCGGGTTGGTCGGTTGCTGCTGATTATCGTTCTGCTGAGCGGAATCGCTGGAACGTTGATCGTCGGCCTTGTGGGACTGTCCTCAGAAACCGCTCACGCGGAGGCGGACGATCCGCCGGTTCCCCGATCCGAGCAGGAATCTCGAAACAGCGCTCTCCCAGAATCACCTGCTGCTCCGTCACCAAAGCCAACTGCAACAACGGAAAACTCCAGTCCGATTCACGGCATGGTCGTTGGGCACGACCGCAAAGTCGCTCCCAAGGCTAACGTCTATTGGTTCCGAACCCGGGTGAACGACTTGGCCCCAATGCGTCCAAAGCTCCTTGCAACCACCGACGACCGAGGCCATTTCTCGTTCACACCGCCAACTCCGGCGAACGTGTCAGAAGAAACTGCAAGTTGGATGATGCGAGAACATGTTGTCGTCGTGGCTCCCGGTTACGCATACACAACACTGTCTCCAATCTCTCTCCGCGCGCAATTGAATGGTACTAATCATAACCCCGGAATACCTGGCTTGAACGCCAAAGGGCGAGCCATCGTGATCGCACCTCCGGCCGGAGAACCGCTGCGTGGAAGGCTCGTGACGATTGATGGGCAGCCGGTGGTCGGTGCCACCGTCCGAATTCGCCACGCGATTCATATACGCGACAATCTTCCATTGGCATCGTTCGACGCGACGCCATTTCCGTCTGGGCAACTGCCACCCCCAGGTCCAGTTCAAGGCGAAACGAAGAGCGTTGCCCCATCACTCGATTGGCGCGAGCGGCTCAGCAGTCTCATTGCGCGAATCGAGCCAGTACCGCAGCGATACGCGTTCCCCTCGACAACGACGAACGAGCGAGGCGAATTCCAACTGCCGAACATCGGGGTCGACCGGCTGGTACAGTTGCTTGCGGAAGGGGACAACATCGAATCGACGGAGATCATCGCAGCAAACCGCAAGTTAGACAAGATCGAGCTGTCTGCGGATCGGCGACAGATCCACAGGCCGATGACGATCCACGGCAATGATTTCTTGCTGGCAGTTGGGCCATCTGTTCCAGTGCAGGGACGCGTATTCGATATCGACACGGGTGAGCCGATCGTGGGCGCATTCGTGCGACCATGCCGTGCCGCGGGCCGCATGATAGGGAACCGCGGCGACGAACACTTCATGGCACGAACCGATGCCGCCGGTCGCTACAAGATCACGGGTTTGCCCACCAGCGAGAATAACACGCTGTTGGCCTTTACCATGGGCGACATCGCTTACGTTCCGGTCGGCAGATACGTCGATACATCGCAAGCCGCCGAGGTAGCCGACACCGACATGGGGTTGAAAGTCGGTGTGTGGGCCGAGGGACGTGTGTTCGACGCGGTCAGCGGCAAGCCGTTTACCGGCAATGTCAACTACTACTGGTTCCATAACGAGGAGCTCGAAGCAGCTGTCCCCGGCCTCAAATACAGTGACATGGCGGACGGCCTCTACTACACGAATTCTCGAGGCGAGTTCCGAGTCCCAGTGCTGCCGTCACGAGGCATCTTGGCATACCGCTACGATGGCGTGCCTTTTGCCAGGAGAGCGGACGGAATCGATAACTTCCCGCGCGGCTTGGGAGCAGACGCGATCGGCGACAAGAACATTTACTACACAATGCCAGGCTCCATAATTCCGAGCAACTACAACTTCGTCGCGGTCGTTCATCCGAAACCCGGAGACAAGCGAGTCCGTATCGACATGCCAATGGCTGCCAGTCCGTCGGTGCGATTGCAAGTGGTTGTGCCAGGCGGCGACGTGACCGAGTTACCGAAGTTGGAGGTATACGGTCTGAACGATCGGTGGGGCTGGCAAGAGAAGAGTCCCCGGGAGTTGATCGTGGAGGATCTGTTGGGAGACGAGAAGCGAAAGGTGTTCGTGTATCTTCGCGGCGCGGGCCTTGCTGGCGCGGCGGTTGTCGACCGGAACTCCAATCAGCCCGTCTCCATCAAGCTCGCCCCATCCGGCAGCATTTCCGGTCGCTTGGTCGACGAAGAAGGCGAGCCGATCACCGACGCGACACTTGTACGAGGCTCCTACTACCCTAATGCGGGTAACGATGCCCGCCACGGGACCTGGGCAAAACATCCGGGGAAGCGTGTCAGTCCGACCAGAATCCCGGTCGATGAGCAGGGCCGATTCAAGATCACTGGCCTGATCCCCGGCTGGCATTACAGCGCACGTGTTTCAGCGCTCCGCATGGTTCGCAATCAAATGGGGAACAAGTTCCTTGGTCAAGCGTTTGTGAACGAGACCGTCGAACCCGGCGAAGCCCGCGAGTTGGGCGATCTCGTCATCCGGAGACGGGAGTAATCGCCCGGCAAAACTGCGCAATCACCCCGTGTGCGGCGGTATCGCGACCCGCCCCAACCAGCGATCGCGTCTTGTGCCCACCGACGGCTAGAGCCCGAGTGCGCCAGGAGCACGGCACTGAACTCGCGAGACTTCTTCAACCCGCTGACGTGAAGGGCGACGTCACCGGCTCCTCTTCTTCTGAGGAGACTTCTTCGGCGGTGGCTCCGTCCAGTTTAAACGTCACCAGTTCACCGAACGCGTACCGCACTTGCTACAGTGAAGCCGCCGAACCGACGAAGGTTCCGTGCCGGACCTCGGTCGTCGTTGTACACGCCTACTCGCAACAAACTTGCCGCGTGCAACCCGATTATAGATAATCAAGACTGACGCGGCCGGTTCCTGTCAAGTGAAGGTGCCAGACTTGGTCCGCGCCGTTGTGCAAGCAAGCTGCGGTCCATCCCCGTTCTTATGCAGAGTTTGGTGACATGGATTCCATCGTGGATATTGTCATTGGTTTGGCCTGCTTCTCGCTTTTTGCGGTGCCCGCGTTGACCCTGATTTGGCTCACGCTGATTACTCTGCAACTCGACTACCAGGCGATCAAGCGATCGGTCAGACGTCCCCGATTCGGCGTCAAGGCCCTGTTTCTGTTGACCGCAGTGGTGGCGGTCGATTTGACAATTGTGCGTGCTTTAGGCGTCGATCTGTCCAGCACCGCCGCCATCTGGGCGATTCTTCTGGTCGGCGCGTTCGCAGTTGGCGGCGTTGGCGGCGTATGGCTCGTTGCGCGAGACTTTCGCGACACGTTCGTGGAAAAACGGCCTGGAGATCGGATCAGCAAACGACGCCACCGCAGGGGGTAGCCAGGGTCGAAGGACGCCGGAGGATCATTTGGAGTTGTTCCAACGCTGTCGGTTGTCACGTCAACGCTGCGAGCAGTTTTTTTGGCCATTCAGAGATCGGAGCAACCACACCGTTACTGTCATCAGATGTGCTGGTGCAGAACGGTCGTCACCGCCGTCTCTTCGTTGGCGTCGTTCGTGACACCTGACGACAACTCCTCAGTCGGTTGGGTTGATGCCGTTCGGAGCAAATGGCAACAACACCGAATCCAAGATCCTGGGATTCACTGCGCGCGTCGGTCTCTGTGCAGCGGTTGAAATTGCAAGTCGTTTTGCGCGCTTCGGTGGGCGCACCCGAATCGCGCCTGATCACCGATGGTCATTCCGAAGAACCGGTGCGTCTGTTGGGACGGGGCTCGATGCCGGTGTCCCCCCATCGAGCATCGGGGAGGTTGTAACTTTCTTCATCGTTGATACGATCTCAAGGACCATACATGAATCACGGCTATCCCGA
>NYXM01000181.1 GCA_002685655.1 Planctomycetaceae bacterium | reverse complement strand
GGTCAGTTACTGCCGCCGCAAGCACCTAGAAACGGTAGCACTGATAGCGGCCCATTTCCCTGGATTCCACCGATTTAATACCGTTCCGGGAATCGCTGAATGAACTCGGGCGTTTCCCCGAAGTTTGCAAGAAATCGCTGCAGGCCATGGCAGCGGACATGCAGCGACCGATCAATCCGGAATTCTGGAGCACGTATTCGGTCGAGCAACTGAAAACATTCACACCGCGCGAACTCGAGCATTGTGGCCGACTGACGCAACCTGTTCTGTTCGAACGTGGGCAATCGTACTTTCGAACCGTCGATTGGTCCGAGGCGATGCAACGCGTTGCGGACAAGCTCAAGGCGCTAACCGCTAACGAATCGTTTTGGTATCTCAGTGGAAGAAGCTCCAATGAGGCAGCGTTTTCATTGCAATTGCTCGCCCGGTTGTATGGCACCAATCATGTCAACAACTGCAGTTACTATTGCCATCAGGCGAGTGGCGTGGGGCTGGCAAGTTCCATCGGAAGTGGGACCGCGACGTTGGTCTTAGAGGATGTCGAACATGCCGATCTCGTGTTCGTAATTGGCGGTAATCCGTCCAGTAATCACCCGCGGATGATGTCGACGCTGATGCACCTGCGTCGTCGTGGTGGGCAGGTGATCGTGATCAATCCGGTTCTGGAAACTGGATTGGTCAGTTTTCGCGTGCCCAGCAGTCCTCGAAGCCTGTTATTTGGCACAAGGATTGCCACCCAGTACGTGCAGCCTCATATTGGCGGCGACCTGGCGTTGTTGACTGGGATCGCCAAGCGAATCGACGAGATGGGCGCGCAGGACGAAACGTTTCTGCGCGAACACTGCTTGGGCTACGACAAGTGGATCGAGCATGTCCGAAGAGTCTCTTGGAATGAGATCCGCGACAAATCAGGGGTCGATCAGGCCCAAATCAATTCAGTGTCCGAACGATACGCGACCGCCCAGAATGTTGTGTTTAGTTGGACGATGGGAATCACGCACCACACACACGGCGTGCAAAATGTACAGGCCATTACCAATCTGGCTCTGATGCGTGGAATGGTAGGTAGACCCCACGCGGGGCTCATGCCGATCCGCGGACATTCAAACGTGCAGGGCATCGGCTCGGTGGGGGTGACTCCAAAACTGAAGGACGCAGTCTTCGAGCGATTGGAGTCCAAGTTTGGGATCGAATTGCCAACAACGCTTGGCTTCGACACGATGTCCTGTATGGAGGCCGCGCACCAACGCGATTTGAAGTTGGGGTTCTGTCTGGGTGGAAATCTCTACGGTTCCAATCCTGATGCTACGTTTGCGGGCGAGGCAATCAGTCGGCTGGAGACATTGGTCTATCTGAACACCACGCTTAACACAGGGCATGCCCACGCATTGGCGGACGAGACGCTGATTTTGCCTGTGGTGGCGCGTGACGAGGAGCCTCAGTCCACTACCCAGGAATCGATGTTCAACTTTGTGCGACTCAGCGATGGTGGTCCAAGCCGACTGGCGGGGCCTCGCAGTGAGGTCGAGCTGATTGCTGATCTTGGCGAGCGAGTGATCGGTTCAGGCGGACCGATCGACTGGATGTCGATGCGAGACACCGGTCACATTCGGCAGGCAATTGCCAAGGTTGTGCCCGGTTTTGAAAAGCTCGCCGAGATCGGCCAGACGAAGGAGGAATTTCAGATCGACGGTCGGACGTTTCATCAACCCAGGTTTTCAACTGAGACCGGTCGTGCCGCACTCCATGTGCATCGGTTGCCCGATCTTCAAGGTGGCGACCAGCAGTTGCGTTTGATGACGGTTCGAAGCGAAGGTCAGTTCAACACGGTCGTATACGAAGACGAAGATCTGTATCGAGGTCAGGATCGGCGCGACATCATCTTGATGAATCCGACAGATCTCGACCGATTCGGGCTGATCCACAACCAACGCGTCAATGTGGTCAGCGATACGGGCCGTCTGGATCATGTGTTGGCACGGAGCTTCGCCGAGATTCGTGCTGGGAATGCCCTGATGTACTACCCTGAAGCCAACATCCTGGTGCCGCGCGGCACCGACGCTCAGTCCAAAACGCCCGCATTCAAGGGCGTTGTGATTTGGATCGAAACGCGGAACAAAAAGACGGCTTAATCCCTACCCTGGAAAGGGATGTGACTTAACGTTGTGGTACCGAGTGAGGTTCTGGTATGAATCTGCATTCTGCGATCCAAATCTGCGGCGAATTCCACGAATTCAAGCCCTTTCAGGCAATTCTTGTTCCTGCCGTTGGGAATCGCTTGGCGCAAAGTATGTCTGCTCGGTACGCTAGTATTGCGTGGCCATCTGGCAATAAGTTTCCTCTTCGGTTGCGGTCGTGAGCGGTGCCAAACTCAACCCAGTCAGTATTTCGAAATTCCGCGTTGACGAGTGGCCTCGTGACGCAGCTGGACATCGATCAGGCCGATGAGGCCTTGCGGACCGAAGCATCAAATCCAAAATTGGATATTTCCGATGAAGTCTTGTCGAATCGTCTTGTCCAAGCGGAAGTTATCAGTCGCTACCAATCTGACAAGTTGTTGACCGGCCGGACCAAGTTCAATCTTGGCCCGTACGTAGTGACGGACTTTATTGGCGCGGGAGGCATGGGCGAGGTTTATAAAGCAGAACACAACGTGATGGGACGGGAAGTTGCCGTCAAAGTGTTGCCTGCAAACAAGTCGACACCTGAGGCGATTAAGAGTTTCTCACGTGAGATTCGCACACAGGCCAAGCTCGATCACCCTAACCTGGTTCGCGCCTTTGATGCCGGTAATGATGGGCGAGTTCATTATCTGGTCACCGAATATGTTCCAGGATTGGACTTGCGAAGGCTGATCCGTTCGGAAGGGCCGTTGAATGTGAATCAGGCGGCAAGCGTGATCATGTTTGCGGCCTTGGGACTGGACTATGCCCATCAGAGTGGCCTGATTCACCGTGACGTCAAACCGGGTAATATCTTGGTGACGCCGGACGGGATTGGTAAAGTCTCGGATCTGGGATTGGCCGGATTCTTGAACGAACAGGATGAGCAGGATCCTCGCGCGGGCAAGATTGTTGGCACGGCCGATTACCTATCGCCGGAACAGATTCGGAACCCACACGACATTTGCGAGGCCAGCGACATTTACTCGCTTGGCTGCACATTGTATTACGCCATCACGGGCAAGGTGCCGTTCCCTGGTGGGACCCCAGCCAGCAAGGCGCGGCGACATCTGGAGGAAACGCCTTGGCATCCGCGCCGCTTCAATCCCGATATCAATGAAGAGTTCGTCGAGATCATCGCGGACATGATGGAGAAGGATCCCGCCGTGCGGATCCAAACGATGACCGAAGTAGTGACACGTCTGGAGCCGTGGGCGAGTGAAACGGCAATTGTACCGAGCCTGCATTTGACGAAGTCTCGCTGGACGCCCCCACCGGTACCCACGGAAGTCGATGAACAGGACACGCACGAAGGCGACGACCTACGGACTGAGAGTTCGGGGCAGGCCTCGCAGGCAACCCATTCGGTGGGCGGCCAAGAGACGCGTGTCCGCCCGCCCATGCCTCCGCCGTTACCCAGGCAAAATGATCCACGCACCAATCACGAAGCTGTGATCGCGGCGCTCTGCATTGCGGTGCCGGTGACGCTGGCTGTGGGCGTCACCGTTGGGTTTGCCGTCGGCTTGTTGTGGTCGTAGACCGCAACAAGAAATCACGAGAACGGTGTTTGGCGACGAACGTGGGGGTCAGGTCCGGAAGTTTCTCAGCTTCAGCGACTGGTTGTGGCTTGCCGTGACTCCCGCCCCCTCCTGGCCCCGACCCCTTTCCTGGACTTCAGCGACGGGCACTGACCGCAGGTTGGTCGGGGAGCTCGTCGCCGCAACCGAGTGACAGCTTGTGTCGGTCCGAGGCACAGCCTCGCTAGCTGGAAGGCGCTGGGCTGCTCAGTCCAGCGGGTTCCTCCGAAGGAGCACCGGGTGAAGGTGCCGGTGCACCCGTGCTCGCAGGAGCACCCGTCCCCGCTGGAGGCGGGGAGCCGGTGTCTGCTGATGTGCCAACCGTCGGTGGCGTACTGACGGCGACCGGAGCTGCATCAGCACTTACTGGATCAGTTGCCACTTCCGGACTCACTCCGCCATTTCGCTCGGATTCGACAATCGCATTCTTCAATTCGCTCGACAATTCAGGCCGAAGATACTTCGCCAGCATTGAACGTGTATCTCCGTACAGAGTTTCAATACGACCTTGCACGTACTTGTTCTGTGACGGAACTTGCTGCCTTTGCGCCTTGTCCAATCGCTCGGCCATATTGGCGCGGGTTTCCAATTGGCCAAAGTCAACCAACATCTTCTTGGCGTCCTCAACTTTCCCTTCTCCCAGGCGTTTCTTGATTCTCGCGGCGAGAATCTGCCGTTGAGCGACCAGGTCTTTGATTTGGCCGTGAAACCCTTTCACAACGCTCTCGGCTTGTAAGCGTGGGTCATCATCCGGTACATCGGACAAGAGCTCGGTGTCGAATCCCGGCACAATCGGCAGCCGGCGCAACAGCTGGCCGCCATTCTTCAGGTAGACGATCCGGACGGGCATTTCGTAGCGGGTGATCAAAATCGACCCTCGCCAGTCAGTTTCGCCAAGTTTGATCGCAGGGTTCTTCTTGGAAGCCGCCAATTTCTCATCAGGAGTCTGCGGCAGCGGGTCGGTGGACGGTTTCTTTGAATAGACTTCGATGCCGGGCAAAGGGTAGGGAGTTTCACTGCGACGGACTTGAGCGACGACGTTGAGCATCGTCGACTCGTGTGTTGCCCGAAGCCCAAACGCAAATTGCTCGCGTCGCGTTCCACCACGACCGCGAATTGGGCTTCGCATGGCCGAATGAACATAGCAATTCAGAATATTCGGATTGATTTTGTTGCGACTCTCCACCTGCAAATAGGTCCACACGACCACATCAATCCGAGTGTGCACTCCTAGCCGATCGTTCTTGCGAACAACGGGCCGCAAGAAATCGCCGACGCCGATGTAGGCGGGCGAGTCCTTGCTTGTAATCAGTCCGCCCGCGCGAAGACGCGTGACCAGATTCCTATCTTGACCGTCTTCGATCCGTACGACGGGAGCAAAAGCATCTACCAGGGCACCAAAAGTCTCTTGGGCCAGACAGTCTGGCTGCCGCACCTGGCGTTTCACGACCGGGCCAAAGTGACGCATGCGGCAGTCAATTTCGCGCACGCGAATCACCGCCTCTCGTGGATTGGCACCAACGCTAATCAGTATCAACTTGTCGTTCTCGAGCAGAATGGCCTTGTCAATCGCATCGACCGCGTCAGGAGTAATCAGTGCTACATCGACTGACATGTCGGCGGCGAGCTCCACAGGCGGAGGTCCGACGGTCAACGTCCAGCAAGCACCAACGGCTGATTCTGCTCGCTGGAGCAAAGTCGACTTGATCTCATCTTCGATCCGGGCGTTCAATTCGCCGCTATGGTCAACTGCCAGCCAAACGCGAATCTGGTAGGGAGAAAACTCCCAGGATGTCTGTGCTTGCGCCGACGACTGCAACAACGCAATTCCGCTGATCAAGACGGCCAATGTAGCGCCGAAGCGAGACATACGCAGGCGTCGTGCTCGGTAGGAGTGAGCCATATATGGATTGAATCTTTGTAACAACGTCATTCCGCATTTCCGCTGGCGCTCAATCGCCATTGGTCAATGTTCTGGTATAGCCACACAGGCGGGCCGTCTGTCCCAACAATATTGCGAAGCTGTTTCCTGTAGGCGAACGAATCAACCATTTGCCACAAGGGAATCACGGCCGCTTCATTGTGGGCGGTCCGATGCAGATCAAGCAAACGGTCGCGCACGTCTCCCCAGGTCTGCGCAGCATCCAGGTTCCGCAGTGCGTGCTTCATGTACGGGCTATCGATACCCTGCAGTTCTTCTTGCCCCAGCAGGCGACGCGCATCAACTAGCGGTTCCCAGATCGCCACTTCGGCGTAGGTCAGATCGGCCTCATTGTCCGGGTCGCGCGTGACGCCGGGTGGAAACTGTTTGAGTTCGATCTCGACGTCAATGATATTCAGGTGCGCGGCGATGGCCTGGCACGCCAGACGAGCCGATTCGTAGGCGGGGTGACCCAACACGAACTTCGTCAGTTCCGGCTTTGGCTCGCTCTTTTTTTTCGCCATCTCCTCGACTTCGCGTTGGGCAACGACCATCAGAAGCTTGCCCAGCCGCGGGAAATACCCCCGCGGTTCGATCGTAATGTCGTAGGCATAGGCTAGCGGGTCGCGATCGCCAACACCTGCCGCAAACGGACCGCTGATCAACTGGCAGCCTGGGATGTCACGATTTCCCAGTAATTCCTGCTTGAGGATCAACTCGCGATGGATGGCGAAAATGAAGGCGCGGCGAAAATCGCGATTGGCAAGAAACGGGTTGTCAGAACTGATCAACAGCATATGGATTGTCGGTAATGCATATTGTTCAATTGCGATTTCGTCGTCCCCTCCAAGACCCGCCGAAAGTCTGGCGGCATCCGCGGGAAATAACCGATCGACGACGTCAACATCGCCACGTCGCAGGGCCGACATCGCGAGTTGTGTGTCCTCAAAAGTATGCTCGACGATTTCCGCCAGTCGTTGGCCAGGTTCGAAACCCTTCACCTTGTAATGAATGCGTGCACTGTCTCGTTTGGAAACTTCGAACAAACCGTTGCCCAGCGCCGCGGTATCATCGTTGACAGGCACGAGCGGTATCCGCAACAGTGCCTCGGGCAAGACATGCGGCTGTCGCAATTCCAATTCGACCTGCATGACGTCCTTCACCTTCGCAGCGGACATGACGCCGCCCCAGGCCGCGCTATAGTTGGGTGATTTCGGGTTTGCCAGGTCCAATAACCTTTGGGCGACTTGATAGCCCGTGACCAGCGAGTCTTCGTCGTCGGTGAACTGTTTTAGATTCAGAGTCAGTTTGCGATAGTCGTTGCTTCGTTGCATGGCACCGAGGCTCAGCGTGTATTGTCCACCTTCATTGCCCGCCCCTTTAAACTCGACAAGCGTCCGATGCAAGAGCATTCCGGTCCGCCGCGCGCCCCAGTTCTCGAGTCGCTGCGCATTGTGCGAAATGGCGGGTTGCGTGACACCGATATTCACTTGCGGAAACTGCTCGACAATCCAGGCGTTCAGTTCTTTGGCACCTTGTACGTGCGGCCAAATGTCCATCATCTCCTTGGACGCACTGATCGCATCGTGATAGCGCCTGTTATTGACGAGTTCGCGCGCTTCTTCTCGCTTCTCGGCTGCCAACGCTGCCAGCTTGCGCGCCTTTTCGTCGATGGTGGGCGGTCTGTCGGCCCCATATTTTGTGACGACGCGGGTGATGATCTGCCGCATTGACCCGTAGTCGTCGTCATTCTCGTAACGCGTTATGATCACGTTCAACAGCGTGCCCATGACCGACATCACGCTGCGCGCATTCGGAGTGAATCTAAAGTCCTTATCGCGGTCGTACAGTTCTTCCAGCACGGCCAGCGCTGCGGGATAATCCTTGTTCTGTGTCAAGTTAGCGGCGTCAAGATACAGGTACTGATTAATCGAACGTGCGAGCCCAGGAACGGATGGATAACTTGATTGACACAGGAGATAGTATTCGAAGGCCTCGTCAAAGTTCTTCGCATTACGCAACCGCTCTGCTTCTTGCAGCAACAGCACATCAAACGGCTCATAGCGCAAGATATTTCGCCAGAAGACTTCGTATTCCTTGTCGTCTTTGATTAGGCGGAATTTGATCTTGTCCGCCGGATTCGGATTAGCGGGCGGTCTTCCGCCAGGAAAGGAGATCGGGTAGACCCGCAGTTGAGCTTTCTTGTTTGTCTCGTCCAACGTGATCAAGTCGAACGGATCTTGTTCAAGCAACCTGACTTCCGGCAGTTCGGGTGGATCCTCTGCTTCAGCTTCGGCTTCGTCTTGGCCCACGGCAAACATCGGGAAGAAACACGCTATCAGCAGCATGGCAAACGGTGCGAAAGACACGGCAGCACATCCACGGACGGATTTGGGCGACCCGATCCGTGCGTTGATTGGGATCTTCGTATGTGCCTTCGAAACTTTCATCAGAATCACTGTTCTCTTGGTGTCGTCTCGGTTGAAAGTGCTACTGCAGAGTATCACCTTATCGTAAATGACGAATGACAAATGACGAAAGAAGCCCGAATAACGAATGCCGAAAACGGCCAAGGACGAAATCCAAGCGGTACCATGGTAGCTGACAACATTGGGCTTCGGATTTCCTCATTCCTTCGTCCTTGGGTGTTTGGTCATTCGTCATTGATCAGCCGCGGGTACGTCAAAGTGACGCTGTCCAGCTAAGGCGCGGGTTTGGCCAACATCGGAAGCACGTGCAACGTGCCGTCGTTTCCGCAAAGCAATAGGCTTCCTTTGTAAGAAATCGGCCCAGATCCGACGGGTTCGCTCAACTCCGTTTTGTCGACTTCTTCGCCGGTGGCTCCCGACATTCTCCAGAGCGTGCCACTCTGGCTGGCGAAAATAAAATCGCCGTCCACTTCCAACGGCGGACTTGCTGGAGTGCCGTACGCGACGCCCGGCTGCTCCCAACGCTCAGTACGGTCAGCCTGAAAGCAGCGAAGCTGTTTGCGGTCGGTAATGACCATGACCACATCACCCACGCGATGCGGACCCCATGTGACACGTGCTCCTTGCAAGTCGATATCGTCACCGACTGTGAGGTCGCCGGTCGAAATCGGTTTCAACACATCGCCTCCGCTCGTTTGAACCACGGCAAAGGCAACATCACCGACTGCTGCCAATTGCGAGGTAAAGTCAACATCAAGCTGTCCATTGGCCAATTCCGCCAGGAATGGTTTTGGCGTGTCTTTGATACCGATGCGATAGATTTCGCGACGATCGTTGGCGATGATGAATTCGCGTCCGTCACTTCCGACAACCGTCGGTCTTAGCCATTTAAGTTTTTCGCCTGGTTCCAGCCGCGGTTGAAAAGGTAGTACTTTGTCTTGCCCAGTGGCTGGATCGATCAGACGCACCGCTCCCTGGTCCAGCGGAACCAGCAAGCCGTCCTGGAACGCGATGGGGGTGCAAGTCACGGCAGCTCCGGCTAAGTCGAGCGGTTGGATATTGAGCTGGCGACTCGCTTTGGCCGGATCGTAGGTCAATAGTTGATTGTGATCCCCTGGGTTGAAGAACGCGATTCGACCATTGGGTAACTCGATCTGTTCGGTAAAGGCGAGCGGGATGGCGGTGGTTGAGCGTGCCGTCATGGTCGGCTGATCGTTCAGTCCTGTCGTTACCGAATCCTTGTCGATGCTGAATAACGCGGCGGCAGCCGTAATCACCCTGATTTGACTCTTCTCCACATCCACGGCCACTCGGCCGACCGGAATACCAACGTTGGTCTCCCAAAGTGGGCGTCGTGGTTGGTCGATATTGACCGCCGAAATCGTTACGCCGGCAGATGCGCTCTTCCGCCGCGCAAGCACCAAGACGTCACCATGCATTTGTAATGGCGCGACGAACGCATCACCGCGATTCATGTTCTCTCGCAGAATGATGTCCTTGGAGGTAACTTGGATATCGAATTTGGCGAGCCGATTGTCTGCCAACCACAGCGTCCCGGAATCCGTGAGGGGGTAGGAGATCATGGTTTCGTCCGACGCTGCGGACTTGACCGCCGCCGCAGCAACGGGGTTTTCTTCAGCATTGACGTTGATGTTGAACACGCGCACGTCAGACCGATCCGTCACAGCCAGCAGCCGACTGCCGTAGACTTGCAAAGGGACGACAACGTTTCCTTTGAGTCGAATCGGCTCTTGCGCAGTTTGCAACAGTCGTTCACCTTCGCTGTCAATCTTCAACACGTGCAGCAAGGAAAAGTCACGACCCTTGTTTTCGGCGACAAACACATGCCCCATCAAGACGACAGGCGGAACGGCGATCGTGCCGCCCCGGTGGCCGAAATAGTACACGTCCTTGCAGGTGAGATCGTCCGTTGTCAATGCGTAGAGATTGGAATGGTCGCCCGGTTGGAATATGAAGGGCAGGTTGTTCGCGACGCCGAGTCCCGTCGACAGTTGTTGCGGAATCGAAACATGCCGGGCTGATTCCCCCGTCGCAGCGTCGACTTCGTAGATCCCGCCGCGAATGGTGGGAACATAGATCTTGTTGCCCGCAATGGCCGGACTCGTGATGGCCGCACCGGCCGGCAGTCGGTAAACGACCTGGCCCGTGGTTGCATTGAGTCGCACCAACTCTTGGTCATCCACCACGAGCACGTCGGCATCCGGTTGCTTGGAAAGACGAACGGGATGAAAACGCGTCCCATATCCGACGAAGCGATCCCACAAGACTTTGCCAGTGCCGGCGTCGAGCCCCAAGACCGACCCGCCAGCCAAAAGCGTGGCGACTCGATTCTGAACACGCGTCGAACCTTTTCCTTCGCGAGTCGTCAGGACAATCCGCGTATGACCGGGAGTTCCGTCGTCTTCCGCGGAAAGTGCGCTGACAGGCTCGTCCGTGACTTTCACCAAGCCACCTTCAAGCGTTGTGATGCGCTTGACTGCGTCCATCAGATCGGCGTCAGCTTCCAGGCTTGGGTATTCCTTGATTAACGCTTTGAATATGGCAAAGGCTCCCACCGTGTCATTGGATTCCAGCTTGCTGTCAATCTCGTCGATCGCTTTTCGCAGGTCCTTGCCACGGTTGACGTCACGGCGGATCCCGGCAATATCTTCCGTCGATTCCTGAATGTCTTTTTGAATCGATTGCCTGACGGAAGTGGGCACGTAAGTCGAGTTCAGGACCAAGTCGTTCAAACTGACGTCAGCTAGATCAGCCAACTTTTCTTTATCATCAACGTTTCCCGTCGCCTTGGCCTTCTTGATAAACCCCTCTGGAATCTGAATCAGCATCTTCGCTAATTCCGGCCGGGCAATCGAGAACGATGGTTCTTCGGTGATCGGAGGTAGCAGCTCCTTGGCGCGCTGGAGTCCCTTGTCGGGGCTGTTGATCACGGCACGGATTAGGCAGAAGTTGATCCGCACGCGGGCTTCACTGGCGTTGTCGTCTTCGGGATATTTCTTTAGGAAGTTTTCGAACCGTTTCATCGCTTGTGGGTACGCTGCCGAGCGATAGTCTTCCATCGCCGCGTCCCACATCTCAACCGCCGGCGCAGTGGTGACACTTTTATAAATCACAACTGCTAATATGATCAGTAGGATCAAGGAAAAGCCGCCGCCGAGCATCAGTTTGCTATCCCACCGGTTGCGATGGCCTCTCCCCTTGCGGCTGGGCAGCTGAGGGTCTCCAGGTGCGGGCTTGCCGGGCGCGGGCTGCTCCGTCGCAAATGGATCCAAGCTCGCCGCACCGCTGTGGAGACCCTCCAACGGGGTGAGGCCGCCAGCATCGCCCAACGGCGTCAAGGACTGGTCGGGCAAAGGCGTGAGTGCTGCTGGCGGCGTACCCACGGGCGTGAGGCCACCGGCCGCATCTTCGACGGGCGTCAGCCCTGTAACCTCGCCGCCACCAGCATCTTCCAGCATAACAACGTCGTCCGCGTCGCCCGCCGCTGGTGCGTCAGTGCCGTCCAATTCTTCGTCACTGACGAAGCCCAATTCCTCTTCCTCGTCTTCCTTCTTTCCCTTCGCTTTCGCACGCGCTTCCTTAGTGGCCTCCTTTTGCGCCGTCACTTCGTTGACCAGCTTGGTCGCTTGAAACTTCGTCAAGTGTCCCTTATCAACCAGTGCTTTAGCTACGGATTCGGCCGTGACCTTACTTTTGCTATCGGCGACAAGCTTGCGAACCTCCTTGATGACGGAGTCCTCAAGCATCGCGTTCCGTTCCAACAACTCAATTAGCTTTTTCGCGGACATCCCCGGCTACTTCCTCGGCAAGAGTGAATTCTCGATGTGGTGCGGTATTGCGTGCATCTGCGGGCGATCGATCGGCTTATCAACGCTTGTTGTGCCGACACAAAGTAGCCATCACGCTCCCGCGTGATGCGCCTTAAAGTAAAGAAGTCAAACTAAATATCCGGCATTGTCTCTGGCATTTTTTGCCGGTGTGGTTCTTCTTGGTTTCTTATTCGGTTTCGACGGTCAGCAGTTGCACTTCGGAAAAGCCCGTCGCGGGGCCCGCATCGAGCGCCGCCACAACCTTCTCATGCACAGCCTCTCCGTTGGCCTCGACGCGCAGCTTGGTTGGAATCGTGCCGGTGCTGTCGCCTTCGCGCGCCAATCGCAGCAGAATATGCAAATCCTGTTCGCTTGGCGCTTCGTCTTCGCTGTCGACCGTCGTGACTTGGTAGGTGTTGTTTTCATCGACAAGTACGGTGACGAAATCGGATTGATCGTCAGGCTCTTCCTCGACAACTTCCGTACTTGGATCCTGTGATTCGGACTTGGGGATCTGCAGCGATTTTTGTAGCGTGAACGATGCCGTGACCATGAAGAAGATCAAAAGTAGGAAGGTCACATCCACCATCGGTGTCATGTCCATCTCTGTCTCTTCGAGTTTACGGCTGGGCTCCATGGCCGGAGACTCCGCATCCTCGTCTTGCTGCAAATCCTTCGCCAACGGCAGAGGCGGCACAGAGATGGGCTGCATGACTCCGACCGGCGGTACCAGTTCTCCCGGTGCGGGTCCGGCGGGTGCCGGTTCGATCACATCGATCGACTCGAGCATCACCGTTTCTCTTGAATCGGTTACGCCGGACGCATCGAGATAGACCGTTCCCCTACCATCTTGCTGGGCAAGTGAATCCGTCTTGCTGTCCGGCGTCAGGTCCGAGGGAACGGTGACCATGGCATCGCACTCGGGGCAACGCACTTTGCGACCCACCAGAACATCCGATCCGGAGATCGTGATGCGACACGACGGACATTTGAAGGAAACTGACACCTGGCTACTGAGCCTCCATGACGGCGACATGCAGTTGTTGAACGGCGGCAGGTTTGCTAACGGCCGTCTGAACTCGTGCAACTTCGCGATGCTTGATCCCCTTGGCTGCCTTGATGAGGACATAAGTCTTCTGTGGGTCCTCCGCCATCGCATCCTCGACAAAAGCCGAGATTTCTTCCTCTTGGGCCTGCATGTCACCTTTGTCAAAGGCGTTTTCCGGTTTGATTCCATCACCCTTGTAGACGTTCGCCGGGCCGTCGGCCGCATCACCCGGTCCTACGGTGATGATGATCGAGTTCCTTACCGGGATGGCCACACCCGTTTGGGCGGGCGGCAAGGGAACATTCGTAGATTGATCCATTTTGGAAGAGACAATAAAGAAGATCAACAAGAGAAATGTGATGTCGATCATCGGAGTGATGTCCATCTCCGTATCTTCCAACGCTTCCCGCGGCGCAAGCGGCTCGGGGCGCTCATCGACGTCTTCGAATTCCGGAATTGTTGTCACGCTGGCCATTGTTGCCTACTTTTTGCGTCCTGCCATCTTGAGTGCGGCTTGGAACGACTCGAGAAAGCGATTGATTCCCGCGACCGTCAACTCTTCCATCTTCCGAATTCGGATGTTGACCGCAGCGACGGCGATGATCAGTGGAATCGCGATTGCCAAGCCGCAGGCGGTCGTGATCAAGGCAAAGCTAATATTTTCGGCCAACTCGTCGGGTTTGACGTTTTCGGATGTTGCCAGTTTATCAAAGGCACCCATCATTCCGGTTACCGTGCCGAATAATCCGACCATTGGCGCGCTCTTGATGATCGTATGGACCCAGGTCAATCGATGTTCCAAGTCGGCCAGAATATCGCGCTGAAAACGGTCTTCGACCAATTGCCTTGCTTTGGTGAACCCGATGCTGCGATTCAGGACAGCCAACATGGCCAGTTGTGGGATTGCGCGCGGGTCGCCTTCACACAACACGGTCGCGTCGTCAAAGTCGCCCTTGGATAGCGGTTCGTCCACCGTATCCAGGAACTCGTCTTGAATCTTCTCGTTTTTGAAACGCTTTTGGGCAACGCGTGCCCACACCATCACGCAGCAGAACGCACCCCACAAGGCCATAGAACCCATGAAAACGTAGACAATGACACCGACGATCTTTGTAAGCTCAGCCATGCGTGGAATCTCTTCATTCTATTATTTTGCTGTGTAGCCGAATTTCCCGGGAAGCTTCGGGCAACTATGGCTATGTTAAAAAGTGCTGCCAATTCTGCTTGCTTGGAAACGGCAGCCACATAAGCCCCTTGCGACCTCTAAGCCCCTACGATTATTAAGGAGGTGCGGGACGGAATCGTTGTTCTGCCACAAAGAACTCGTATTGACTCCCTTTGGCTTTGACGCCGAAGATTGTCTTCAAATACTCTTTGACACTGAGATGCCCCAGCTTGTCCGCATTCACTTTTTCAATCCATGCCAAGCGGTCTTCCACCTCTTCTGGATAGAACTGAAACATGATGCGGTTGTTGGTACCGATGCCGACGCGCCCCAGCAACGTCCGGTCAAATTGCTGCAGCGTGCCACCCTTCCACGTCATGTACAAACGTTTTTCCGCCTTGCTTGTACCCTGACGTTTTTTCGGAGACTTACTTAAGTCGTAGGCATAGTCCATGAGCGGGGATCCACCGCCAGCACCCAGTTCAATCTTAAAAAAATCCAACTGCCGCGCGTACGCTGGGATGCCGGTCGAAACCCATCGAACTTCCCAGCGTTCCCAACGAGGAATAATATTGTCGCCCTCGCCTTCCGGACCCGGCGGGCGACTATCACCACGACCACCTTCGCCTTTGCTCGTGACCGATGACGCGGTGTTGAGCACATCGGTGGACGCGGCCACCGACGAAACAGCACTGGTAACCGCTTCCAATGCGGCCTCTAACTGCGGTTCGGCTAACTCCGGCATCTCCTCCATGCCGGGGGCCAACATGTCACGCTCAAAACCTGGTGGATTATCACCGCGGCCAGCAGCGTTTTCGATCAACTTGATTGGCACGGCAGCCTGTCGAAAGACGAGTGTCATCGTCAACCAGATGACAAACATGATCCCCACGGCGCAGCCGATTAAGATCAACAGCGAGACTAACATTCCCGCCACCTGGTCATAGCGCGAAACGCGCATTTCGACCTCGATCGGGCGATTTCGGCGAATCGGTTCAGGTACAGAAGTCACGTTAGTTCCATCCTTAAACAATCACCTGGGTTGGAGATTCGGAGGAACAACCGAATCAAGACGGAGAACTCGCCACAAGATACAGCGCATGGATGACGCCACCGATGGTAATGCGGCGGACCCCAGTTGTCAAGCAAGCGGTTCTGGACCGAAGTCCTTGTACCGTTGGGAGTTCGCGTGCGTCCCCCGGGAACGACGCCGTTTGGCCGAGCGTCGTCTGTCGGTGCGGCTCATCGGCCCGCCGACCGCGACGCTCTGCGGAAATAGTGAAACTCGGTTTCCCAAACTGCCAATCGCCGACGGTGCGGCACGGCGAGAGAAATCTGGGAACGGCGTCCAACCAAATTACCAGACCCCAGTGCCAAACGGCCTGGTCATTTGTGGGATTGAATTGGCCGGTGTGGGATTGAAGGAATCCCCTGATCGTTGCTAAGCTAGTGCCTCGGCGCGAGGAGGTCGACCTGTCAGCGTAGCTGACGGTCGTCCATCAGGCACCTCCAGGTCGGGTAGCTCAGTTGGTAGAGCAACGGACTGAAAACAGGAAAACGGCTGCCACTGTTTCGCGGAAACTACTTGTTTTCAAGGGTCAACTGCTCTCACTGATACCGTTGGAATGGGGTAGAATCGGTGCAAAAGGGGTAGTCTACCCCCGGTGAGTCGTTCAACCCGTCGCGTACTCCAACGCGAATTGAGACGAGAGTCGACTGATGATGCTGAACGCCAGTGAGCCCCTTTGGCGCTCATCGTGTCAGTGATTCGTTTCCAGACCTTCTCGTTGCGGATCTTGTCGAGAAACTCGTGGCCGTCCCAAGTCAGCTCGAACGGCATCACGTAAATGACACGATCACTCGAACTGGAACTAACTGGTTCGCAGCGAAGCAACCCCGCGTCGTACATCAGAACGAGGTGGTATTTGACAGTCAGCGTGTCGTATCCATCGATGGGCGGCTCTTGGACCATTTCAGGCGTTTCTTTCTCTTCAAAGAAGAATAAGAGCTTACGGACAAGGACCATGTCTCGTTTCATGTGTTCGTCCTCCAGTCTCGTGGTCTTGATGAGTACGTAGATTATCGCTAATCCCCAGCCGCACCTACAAGAACCCAAGCCGCCTTTGATGCGATCGCCGGCGACTGGGCACTGTCTCACTAAGCTGACCGACGCGCTACCACAAAATCGTCAGGCCAGACCAGTGGACGAATTGCGTCCACTGGATCACACGTCGCCACCGCGGCAACGAAGGTGGAATCGGGGTCAGGATCGGCCGCCATGATCTCATTTGCTTGCCGGGCCATCTCGCCGAGGATCCGCCGCGACCGCGGAGTGTCCGGCCAATGGTCGCCAACCTGCTGCGGCTCGAATTCATCGTCTGCAGCATCGAAAATCACCACCACCAATTCGGAACCATTCTGCGATCGTGCACCGTCCGTGCAGTGCTTTCGTCCTTGCGTAGACATTGAGCATTCGCCTTTCTTTGCGCACGCCCATCCGGCCAGAAGAGAAGCCGCCGCGCCTGCCATCGCAAACGCGACGACCTCCGACTGCCTGATGAGCGCACAAGAAACGGCCAAGGCCGATCACGCATTGTCGGGCACAGTTCCGCAGTTTCCTGCGTGAAACGTAACCCCCGGGCTCTCGCTCGCCACCGTCGTG
>NYXM01000180.1 GCA_002685655.1 Planctomycetaceae bacterium | reverse complement strand
CGTAACGTTTCATTTCTCGCAGATATTGAGGACGCGGGCGGAAACCTGGCATATCGAAACGCTTGATTGTTTCCAGGTTTGTTTTTCCTGCGGCGACGAACCTTAGCAGTGTCTGATAGTCGGCATTGGCGGTATCCGAAAACACGGTTACGGCGTTGCCTTGCTTGTCCCGACACGACCCGAATCCGCCAGCACGCTCTGCCAACGGTGCCAGCAGCAGGAGCGAGTTTTGGGGGCGTGTCAGATTAAAGACAATGTGCCGGCTCATCTTCAGCCGGGGGTCGTCGAGACTGAACCGCCAGAACGACACACCTCTTTCATCCGAGAGCGACTGGGGGAGCAGATCAGAGCCCTGGTGGCAGGAGGCGCACCGTCGCTGAATGACGTCCGCGCCGGCCTTCGTCGTCGGCCAATCCAGGTCCGTGTTGATCTGTGCGTTCTGGATGTAGCCCCCGACCGAACCGCAGCCCAACGCGGCATAGGTTCCCGGATAGGGCGCGCCGACTTCGATCCACAATCGCAACATCTGTTTCTGACGCGATGTGGCCTGCACGCCGTAATGCGAACCGTCCAGCATCTTCAGAATGCGGCTGGCCGACGAACCGAGCGCTCGGGGCGAGTAGTTGCTCTTGGCTTGGTTGCGGTTGTCTGTAAACAAGCGGCGAACGGTCATTGTGAAGTAGGCGTGAGAGAACATCGGTCCTCGATCGCCGGCCAACAAGACCTTGCCGGCGTACGGTCCGCCTCGCTGCGTCTTCTGGTAGCCGTGGCAATCGACACACAGTGTGTCGAGAATCGGTTGGACGTCGCGGGGAAAATCGAACACGTCGGGACAATCGTCGATCGGCTCGATTCGGCTCGCGGGCCGTGCAATCGCCAGCAGATCGGCACTGGGCAAGAACGTCTCCGAACGTTTCTCGTGGCAACCGACGCAACTGGTCACCTCACCCGGTTGTACGGAAAGAAAACTCTGCATTCGTTTGACCGCCAGGTCGTTCTCGTCCAGAGCGACAAAGAATACGGCACGCAACGCCGGCAGTTCGACGTAGGCTGAACCATCCGGCTCCACCGGTACTGTGCCTAGAACTCGTTCCAACGTGAACGAACCGCCGTAGGTCAGAGGGTCCATGCCCCCGGTGAAATTGATCGGCTTGGGCAACGACTCGATCACCAGCAGTTTCTTGATCTCTCCCCGCTTCACTCCCTCCATGTTGCGGCCTTTGTAGACGTCGACCAACACAACTTCGCCGGTTGCACGCTCGGCGTTGGTGCGATCGGAGATCACCGGTTCCCGCAGGCGGCGGATCACCGGCCTCGGTTCGTGGCATTCGAGCCCGGCAGCCGCCTCTTCGGAGCTGACATGAAACAACTCCTGCGAGACGCCCGCGGCGTCCAGCAAAACGATCCGTTGTCCTTGGGCCGCGATGAAAGTCTCTTCGGAGAGGGCCCACGGATCGCGATAGTTGGCCCCACGAGTGATGGAGCGCGCGGAACTGCGGTCGTCCGGACCGTTTTGCGGATCAACTACCGTGACGACTCCTTCGTGCTCCCGCCGACCATGTCCGGGGGAGAAAATGGCCACCACTTTTCTACTATCTGGAATCGGTTTGGCATCGATCATCAATGTCCCGGGATGCATGTTCCCGTAAAAGACCATCTGTCGAGTGCCGTCGGGGTTCGTCGTCCAGAGGTGGTGGTAGTCGACCTGCGACCGATCGACGTATTCCCACCGCTGATATAGCACCCGGCCATCAGGCATCGGCCAGGGAGTATTGTCGTGCTCGAGATTCGCGGAAATGGCCCGGATGTTGCTTCCGTCGGCGTCGCAGCGATGCAACACGGCCACTTTCGTCAACCAGCACTGCACCCAGCGATTGCAGCGGCTGGAAACAAAGACAATCTTGCCGTCCGGCAGGTAACATGGCTCGATATCGTCGTACGGTCCGTCGGTCAACTGCCGCAAGTTGCCGCCATCGAGGTCGATTTCGTACAAGTGGTATTGGCAATTGCCGCCCTTGCGATACGAAAACAGGATCTTTCGTCCGTCGTAATGAACGACGGGATCGCGAATGCCTCCCTCGGCGTCTTGCAAGATCGTCGCTACTTCACCCGTGGCGAGGTTCAGTCGGCACAGCTTGCCCCCGTATCCGTACGTCACGCGGTCTTCGTCATCGCAATAGTAGCTGAAGTTGGCGTACCAATGTCCGTCCTTACCCGGCTGGCGCATCGCGAAGACGATCTCACTGACACCCTGCTCCGATAACGCCTTCGAAGTCCGCACTCGAGCTTCGTCGGCGGCTCTTCGGCGATTGGCCTCCTGTTGACGACTGACCTCCGCCACCGCCTGGGCGACCGGTTCATCCGGGAATTCGACTTCCCAAATCGAAAAGAGTTCAAATTCACTCGGCTGCAAGCATGTCACGCGCAGATAACGGCCCTTGCCCGATAGTCCTGCGATGACTTCCTTGCCGCCCTTGCCGGCGCGTTGTTCGTGGACTGTGTTCCAATCCCGTCCGTCGACGGAGAGCTGAATCTGATACCGCGCGGCATACGCGCGTTCCCAGTGAATGACGAGGTTCTTGACGGGTAGCGTCTTCCCCAGATCGATCTCAAGCCATTCCGGCTTGCCACTGAATCCATGGCTGGCCCAGCGAGTCTGGACATCACCGTCAACGGCGAATTCCGGCAGATAGGGAGCCGAGTGTTCTGACGAGGCACGGACCAGCGCACGCCCTTGCGCCGCATAAGCCGGGCTGGCTGTGAGCAGCGTTATTGTTGTGGCGAAGCACGCCGCCTGAACCGCGGAATTGCATACATGTCGTGTCAACATCAGACGTCTCCTTGCTCGAGCCAATGCAGCATCGCCAGACAATAGAACAACGAGCCTGATTATACAGTTTCGTGGCAATCGAGAGCAAGAATCGTACCACGAATGCCCTGCGTGCAAACGTTTGATTTCTCTTCTTTCTTGGTTGAATTCAACGAGCCGCAAGTCGTGCGAGGTGCGAGACATGGACCGCGACTGGGGTTTTGATTCTGAGACCGCATCGGGGCCGGTCTCCAGATTGTCTGACGGCAGCGTTTGAATATTGGTATACTTGAGCCCGTTTAGTGTGTTTCAGCTTGCATGTTGTCGGGAGTGACTTTTGGGGATCAGCCCGCACGAACTGCCCGACGCCACCGGGCCGCGACTCATGGAGCCACCGGTGGGGTTGCTCCGTTCGCTGCTGTGGATGGGGCCCTCGCTAATGTTGCTGGGCGCCGCCATCGGTAGCGGCGAGTTAGTTGCCGAACCAGCAGCCGGAGCAAAGTACGGCGGCTCGCTGTTCTGGGCCATTCTGCTGATCGTCGCAACCAAGGCGTTCTGGAATGAAGCCATTGGGCGCGTCGGACTGGTGACAGGACAGAACTTCCTCGAATCGTGCACTGCCGCCGGCCCGGTGACCGTTTCAGTTCCCTGGCTGTGGTATGCCGTCAACGCGCTGAAGGATTTTTTTCTTCGCGGCGGAATCGTCGGAATCGCGGGCTACATCTGTCTTGAGACATTTCCGCCGCTCCCAGTCGCCCTGACCGAGTTGATTCCCTGGAGTGACGACATCTCACCTGTAGATCGGCAGGCTTTCACCTGGGCACTGTTGAACTACTTGCTGATCTGGGCGTTAATTGCGGCCGGTGGATACCGTCTGGCCGAACTGCTCAACACGGGAATGTGTCTACTGTTTACGGCCTGTCTAACTGCGTGTGCGGTATCGGTTTTGCCGCAGGCGATGCACGAACTGACCGCCGGACTGGTCCCCCGTCCCGTGAAGGGATCTGCGGAATTGATGATGCTCGTCTCTCTGGCCGGGATCGTGATGTCCGGATCGACGACGGTCTACTACAGCGCGTGGGCTGAAGAGCGCGGCATGGGACTGTTTGCGTTCAAAAAGCGGACCGGCGGCCGAGTGAGTCGCCAAGAGATCGAACCCAAATCGGAGCAGGAGATCCGCCATATGCGCGGCTGGCTGCGTGTCAACACACTGAACGTTGGCATCACGTACGCTTTGGGCGCGTTGATCTGTCTATCTACGTTTGTTTTGGGAATCGCGGTACTGCGCCCTGCCGGCGTCACGCTCGAAGGGGCGAAGCTCGTACGCGAATTGAGCCTGATGATGACGAGCGTCGCCGGTGCGTGGGCGAAGCCCGTGTTCTATCTGGGGGCCTATGCGGCTGTGATGTCGACGGCGATTGGCATTCTAGACGGCGGTTCCCGGATGTACCTGCAGCCGGTGCGGCGACTGTTTCCACGGTTCTCCCCGGCGCTCGGTCAGAAGCTCATTATGACGTTGATGGTGCTCGGATCGTGGCTGGTTTTTGTCTGGTTCCGCGACGCTCTCATGTTGATCGTCTGGATGGGCATCGTCGATGCACCCCTTGTCGGAATCCTGATGCTCACCTACGCCTACCTCTGCCGATCCTATCTGCCCCAGGCCTACCGAATGAACATCGCCTGGGTTGTGTTTATGGTGGTGACCGGACTGCTGTACCTGACCTTGGGAGGCTACTTCGTCTGCCAGAAAGTGCTCGGTTCCTAAATTGGCCGGCTGGAGACACGTAACACGATACAATCATCAGACTAATCAGACTTCAGACTAATCAGACTAACAGGCAGTGAATGATGCCGAATCGAGAATCCACAGAAACGACTGGAGACGCAATCATGAAATCGTCTTTCAATGCTGGAAGAACAGGCCGTACCGCCCGCCTCACCGCAGCGGGCTTGATCGTGTTGGGCTGTATCGCCATGCACCATCGCGGCGCGATAGCAGGGGACCAGTCCGTTGGCGCGGCCATTGATCGAGCCGTGCAGGCAGACTTGATTGGGCGCGACGCGCGGTTCGTTGCAGATGCTGCGGGAGGCAGTGCATCTTCGACTCGCAATGCCCACGGCGTCACGACCGTTCAAGATGCCGCCGGGGGATGTGACGGCGTCAAGAATGGACGTTGGGGCTTCCACACGGCCAGCGGCGAATCGGACGCGTGGTGGCAGGTCGATCTGGGCGAAGACTACGTGCTCGATCGAGTCGTCATTTTCAACCGCGCCGATCGTGGTACAGCGAGCCGAACGGCGAAGATCCGTGTGCTTCTGGCCACCGATGCAAAACCGTCGAAGTTCCAGGATGTGTACCAGCACGACGGGCAGACGTTTCTGGGCGTGAAAGAGAACAAACCGCTCATCGTCGATCTGAAGCAACAACAAGTCTCGGCTCGAATCGTTCGCTTGTTGGTTCCGGGCCGATGCTCATTCGCGCTCGATGAGGTCGAGGTCTACGCGGCTGACGACGTCAAACGGAACGTGGCGCTCCGAAAGCCGGCCGACCAGAAGAGCGTCGGGCCATACTCGTTTCCCGGGACATTGCCCGAGGGAGTTGACCGGGCCGCTCCACCGCAAGCACAGCTCGCGGAAGCCCAAGCGCAATTTCGCCTAGAACATTCGCGCAGCGTCGTCGACCGCGCGAAGAAACTCGCCCAGCGACTGCGTCTCGACGCAGACGAGAAGCGGTTGGATCCGTTGGTACGCGAACTGGATGCCCTCGATCGTCGCCTGAGTGCGTTGGAGCAGTCCGATGCCAAGGAGATCGCCGCGCGCCGCGCCATCTTCATCGAAGCTACCGGTTTGGCCCGGCGAATTGCCTTCTGCAATCAGCGACTGAAGATCGACAAGCTTCTGTTTCTCAAACGGCACGATTCTGCCGGCGTATTTCACATGTGCGATCAATTCTACGGCTGCAATGCCGTTCCGGGCGGAGGGCTGTATGTTCTTTCGGATCCGTTTGGAGCGAATCCGCGACTTGAGAACCTGCTGGAGGATTCGGTTGTCGAGAGGGGACGATTGAAAGGGCAAAAGCTCGATTCGGGAACATTCCTCTCACCGGAGCTGTCGTTTGATGGAGAGACGATCCTGTTTGCCTACAGCCAGGCGGAGGCTTGGAGCAAGTATCAAGGCAAAGAAGCTTACGAATGGACTCCCGAATACAGCTACCACATCTTCCGTTGCAATACCGACGGCAGCGGGCTGGTCCAATTGACCGACGGGAGTTGGAACGACTTCGACCCCTGTTTTCTGCCCAACGGTCGGATTGCATTTATTTCGGAGCGGCGCGGCGGCTACCTGCGTTGTGGCCGGCACTGTCCCGTCTACACGCTGCACTCGATGGCAGACGACGGCAGCGACATCATCCGATTGAGCCACCACGAGACCCATGAGTGGCAGCCAAGCGTCGCCAATGACGGGACGCTCGTCTACACGCGCTGGGACTACATCGACCGCGACACGAACATCGCCCACCATATGTGGTCCTGCTTTCCGGACGGACGCGACCCGCGCTCGTTTCACGGAAATTATCCTAGTCGCCGCGAAAGCCGGCCCTGGATGGAAATGAGCATCCGTGCCATCCCCGGTTCCCACAAATTCGTTGCTGCCACCGGAGCGCATCACGGGCAGGCTTTCGGCTCGCTCGTGATGATCGATACCCAGCTCGCCGACGACAATGCGATGTCACAGCTGACCCGGCTGACCCCCGACGTTCCATTTCCCGAAGCCGAAGGAGGCAAGGCAAACGTTCGCAGGCACTCCGCATACGGAACGCCTTGGCCGCTCAGCGAGGACGATTACCTTTGCGTCTACGATGCCCAAGCCAAGAACCGCGGCATCTATTGGATCGACCGCTTCGGAAACAAGGAGTTGATCTATCGCGACCCCGAGATCTCCTGCCTGAGCCCAATTCCGTTACAGCCCCGGCCAAAGCCACCCGTCATTCCCGACCAGACGATCCAGACCGCTGCCGCAAAGGCGGCCGCCAAGGACGTTCCGCGGGCAACCATCACCATCACGAACGTCTACGACGCTGATTTCTCTTGGCCGGAGGGAACCAGGATCGACGCCCTGCGCATCATCCAGGCGCTGCCCAAGACCACCGCCCCCCCGAATCAGCCTCGGATCGGAGTTGCCAATCAGACCAACGCCCGGGCTGTGCTGGGGACCGTCCCCGTTGAAGAGGACGGTAGCGTCTATTTCGAAGCGCCTATCGGCAAAGTACTTTACTTTCAGACCCTCGATGCACGTGGCATGGCCGTGCAGTCGATGCGCAGCGGAACTTACCTGCATCCCGGTGAACAGATGACCTGCCAGGGATGCCACGAACCCAAACGCCGTACTCCGACGCTTTCGCTTCGTGCTTCGCTCGCTGTCCAGCGTGCACCGTCAAAGATCAGAGCGGAAGTCGACGGGGCAAACCCCTTCAACTATGTGCGTCTGGTCCAGTCGGTGCTTGATCGGAACTGCGTCGAATGTCACAAGAAGAACGGGGCCCTCGATCTGGCAGGTACGATCGAAGGCGGCAACGGCTGGACTCGCTCTTACAACAACCTGGCGAAGAAATACGGGTTCTACTTCGACGTCAGCAACGGTTCGATCAACAATGGGGTCCACGGCGGAGCCCGATCGATCGCCGGCAAGTTTGGAGCGCGCGCCTCGGGATTGCTGAAGTATCTGGGAACGGAGCATCACGGCGTCGAACTCTCTGATGAAGACTTCCACCGCCTGACGTTGTGGCTCGATTGCAATTCAGAATTCTACGGCTCCTACGAGCGAACTAAAGACCAGGCGCAAGGGAAGGTGGTGCTGCCAGTGCTGGATTGAGAGAAGAACGTTGTTAACCAGTGTGTCAAAGGTCTCGGAAAGGCCCCAAGGCCACAGGCGTTCAGCCAAGATGACGCCTTGTTCGTTACGCCAATCTCACCGTTCGTCTGGAAAGCGCAAACACAGACGATTCAAGCCAAAACCGTTGCTTTAGAACTAAAAGGCGGCACCTGCGGTAGGGCCCCCGGGGCCAACGGCGTCAACGGCCCCGCCTCGTCCCGCGATCTGCGTTGTCACGGCAGGGACTATTTCGGATTCCTGCACCTCAATAGTTGACATCTGGAACACGTAAAGGCAATAATTAGGCTCGTGTTTACGAAGTATTCGCGACGGCTGGAAAGGATGGATTCTCCTGCACGGGATGCACTTTTACACCGAACTGCAGATATCCAATCCAGCGTCAGTACAAGGATTTTCAATAGCTGTGTAAATCGCAGCGCCGCTACACGGAATGGCTGGTCCAGGTCACCATGTTGGTCTTGGCCGACGATATGGGGGCCCTTTCCGGAAGGAGACCGTTCCCACCGACTCCCCGCCCAGAATTTCACGCCCCCTCAGACGCCGAATTGCCTTCACTCGACACACCAATACGAGCTGGAGCCAATGCTTTGAAACTTGTTGCTGTCCAAGCAGTTCTACAGCGAGCTCGTGCCCGGCTGTTAGATCGAGAGCCCGGCCGTGTTTGTGGTCGCTACGCTGTGCGACTAGGATTATTTCAGGCAGATGTAGAGACTTTTGTTGGGAGATTCGGGTCCATGAGAACGCAAACGACATTTCATCGATGGTTAGTTGGTTCGTTTGCAACTGGGTTTGCCCTCGCGGGGCTGGGGTGGGCGACACCGGCGGTGGCGGATGAGTTGGCTGACGCCGGGGCGGCGGTGAAGAAGGCTGAGCAGGAAGACGAAACGGCAAACGTCGAGCTGAACTCACGGGCGATGACCCACGCGGCGACTCGTGAAATCGCCCGGTCAGAGCAGCGGAGGTCGGAGGATGCTTTAGAGAAATTGCTCGCCGCGAAAGAGGCGTTAGAACAGAAGATTGCTGAGAAAAAGCCAGAGGCCGAGCTGGCTGCGGCACGCACACTCGTCGAGCAGAGACTTGAAACGATGAGGGCGGTCGTGGAACGATTGGTGCCTGACTCTTTTGCCCATGATCAAGCGGCGCAGGAGCTGATGGTGGCGCAGAACATGACGCAGCAAAAAGGGATTGCGATCCGGACTGCCGAACGCGTGGTGCTGGAACTGAAAGCCAAGGCGGCTGAGAAGTCCCAAGCCGATGGCGCTCAGCGAGCTCTGAAGGAGTTGACGGCGGCAGGAAAGGCTTTGCGCGAGCAGAAGGCCGCCACGGGGGCTGCCGAGCGTGCGGTGGCGGCGCTGAAGGTCAAGGCGACCGAGAAGAGTAAGGCCGAAGCTGCTCGGCGGGCCATCTCTGAGAACCAGGCCCTCGTCGCTTGGGAGAACCAACTCTGGGCGGAAGAGCAGAGATACCGAATGCAACAAACTGTGGAAATAAACGGTGGAGCTGCTCGGATCGCCACCAAGCTGGCCGCCGCCGAACCTGATCAAGCAAGGAAGAAAAAGCTCGAAAAATTCGCCAAGACGGAAGGCGAACGAAAGGCCGCGATGGCGAAACTGGTCGCCGCAAAGAAGGCCGAGTTCAACGCGGGGACTGCCAAGGTCTATCCGTCGCGAGCTGCGGCTCTAGGCGGCCTGACGCCGTTGAGTTCGAAGGACTGGAACTACGCCAAAGCCCGACATTTGTTGGTGCGAGCCGGTTTCGGCGGCACTCCGCAAGAGGTGCAAAAGCTGTCCGCGATGGGGCCGTACCGAGCGGTGGACCATCTCCTCCAGTTCTACAAACAGCCGGCTGCCAACGCGCCTCTGGATATCACGCAGCCACTGCTAACCGATCCGTTCGAGAAGAAGCTGCGGAACAGGTTCTTGCGCGGCCGAGCTGCCGCGGCGAGGCAGTCGTCGGAAAGCGGCCAAGCCAGCAGGCTGCGGCAATGGTGGCTACGCCGCATGGTGCAGTCGCCCCGCCCGCTGGAAGAGAAGCTGACTTTGTTCTGGCATGGGCTGTTCGCCGCGCAGTACAGCGTGGTGAATAACAGTTACACCATGTACAAACAGAACCAGATCTTCCGGCAACATGCCGCCGGCAATTACGGGGCGCTGTTGTACGCGATCGTCCACGATCCGACGATGATCCGCTACCTGGACAACAACAAGAACGTCAAAGGACAGCCGAACGAGAACTTGGCCCGCGAGATCCTGGAACTGTTCTCCATGGGTGTGGACCAAGGATATACTGAAGAAGACATCATCCAGGCCGCCCGGGCGCTCACTGGCTACACCTACGATAACACGAGCGGTGGGTTCCGGTTTGTTCATGCGAACCACGACACGGGCGACAAAACGATCTTCGGCAAGACGGGGCCCTGGACCGGTGACGACCTCGTGCGGTTGATTCTCGACCAACCGGCAACCTCCCGATTCATCGCTCGCAGACTGTTCGAATATTTCGCCTGCGGCGACCCGAAGCAGGAGACGGTCGAGCGACTGGCGACTGTGCTGAGGGCGTACAACTACGAGCTGGAGCCGATGCTCAGGAACCTTTTCTTGTCCGAGGAATTCTACGACGAGCATGTGACTGGCTGCCAGATCAAGAGCCCAATTGAGTTGGTGGTGGGCACGCTGCGCGACCTGGGGCTCAAGCAGGTGACTAACTACGGCGCCCTCGACGGGGCGATCCGGCAGATGGGTCAGCAGTTATTAGAGCCGCCCGATGTCAAGGGCTGGCGATATGGCCGGTCGTGGATCAGTTCCAACCGGATGTTCGTGCGTTACAACAGCGTGGCCGAATTGATCAACTCGGTCCCGCAGCCAAACCGACAGGGTGTCGATGCAGTGGCGCTTCTGGAGGCAAGCGGCTGCAAGACATCCGGCGAACTGGTCGACTATCTGGCCAAGGCGTGCCTGATGAAACCGCTCAGCCAGGACAAGCGCAAGGAACTGATCGGTTTCCTTGGCGAGTTGCCTCAAAAACCAGATTGGGCGAAACAGCGTAACGAGTTGAACGAGAAGTTGCAGAGCGTGCTGATCTTGATGCTCAGTATGCCGGAGTACCAGATGGCCTAAGAGTTCTACCAGCACTTTCAACAGAGGCTTACGACAATGTTCAGAGCGATGACATCCGGCGTGATATTGAGCCTGATTCTCTTGGTAGGCCCTGTGGTGGCGCAACAAGACAAGAAACCTCTCGCCGAGGGACTCGCCGAAGCCCGCAAAGCTCGTCAACAGGCCCAAACAGAGGAGGCAGAGGCACGCAAAGAGTGGGGTTCTCTCGGCATGGCCGATGCAGCGACGCGGGAGATTGCGGTCTCCACTCGCAAGGATGTGGCCCGGGCTGTGCAGGCCAAGGCCGAAGCTGAAAAACTGCTCGCCGAGAAGACGGCAACGGCCAAATCGGCTGCCGAAGAATCTGGCGCTGAAGCAGATCCGGCGAAGAAGAAAGCGTTGCTCGAAACGGCCGCTAAAACGGAGGAAGCAAGAAAGGCAGCCGAACAACTCGTCGCCCAAAAAGCCGCCACACTGACCGCGATGGAGAAGGCCGACGTGAAAGAGCAAGGGCTTCACAAGAAGGCGGCTGTGGAGTTTCTGGCGTCAGATCGCAAGTTGGCGGGGAAGATCTTGACCACGCGGGCTGCGACACGCAACGTGCTCGTGTTGGAGTTGGAGGCTGCAAAGAAAGCGGCCGAAAAAGGCGACGCAGCGGTGGCGGCCCTGGATAAAGCACTTGCCGAGTTGACGGCAGCGGAAAAGGCGGCTGGGACGGAAGGCAAGCCGGAAGCCAAACCAGAAGCTCAGAAGGCCTTCCAGAGTGCCAAGCAAGCGCTCGCAGCAGCGAAAAAGAGGGCGACCGACAAGGTGGCGGTCGCCGAGCGAGCGCTGAACGAAGCGGACTTGGTCGCCATGCTCGAACGACAAGGCTGGAATACGATCGAACGTGACCGGGCTGCTGCACAGTCACGAGTAAAAACTGCCGAGGCTAAGGCGGCGAGGGACAAGGCGGCGGCGGAAAAAGATGCGAACAAGAAGAAAGAATTCGAACAAACAGCGGCGGCGGCGGAAGCCGAGAAGACCGAGTTTGACAAGACTGTTGCCAAGCTTAACGCGAGCATCCAAGAGGACGGCAACAAGACATACTCCGCTTTAATGGCACTCCGCGGAGGCGGATTGGAACCGTTGCCGG
>NYXM01000179.1 GCA_002685655.1 Planctomycetaceae bacterium | reverse complement strand
GTTTCCCATAGTCACCAACAACACAGCTTCAACCGGGCTTCTTGAACAAAGGCCTTGAACTTCGGCTGCGCGAAGTCAAAGCCTTACTGGTTACGCCCGCCGTAAAGATCCGCCAATAGGCACGGTACTTGCCGATCGTGGGATCCCAGAACGCCAGGTTCTGAGAATCGAACGCGCCGATTCCACTCAGAATCGGTTTGTCGGTCATCGGCGACCAATGCAATCCGTCCGGAGACTTAAACGGCAACAGACCGTTTGGGTTCGACGAACGGAAAATGGCTTTGTATTTTGCGTCAGGCGCGGCGCTGGGATTCTCGTCTCTGAAGACAGCCGGATGTCCAGGATCGACGTTCAACGGCGGATGCGTGCCCGGCGCGGCTACGATGTTGTTCTTGGTCGATCCGTCATGTTCGTGGATGCCCAGCTTTGGCTTTTGCCAGTGAATGCCATCGCGGCTTTCCGCATAACAGCAGTACAGCGGATGACGATTCGAGTTGAGTTTTCCTTTTTGGGCGTCGAGGTGCCAGGCTTTGTAGTACATCCGGTACATCGGCCCATCCTGGAAGATGCTGTGATAGCCACTGCCAGTGCCCTCCCAAGGGGCATCGTGGACGATCGCAACTTCTCGAGGAATCGGACGATGCATTTGCAGTCGCACGTTGCCGTCAAGTCGATCGATCAGCCCGCCGTCGACGAACAGTTCGCGGCGCGAACCGATCTCCAGTGTGGGCTCCTCTGCTGGTGCGTTCTTGGTCGTGATCTGCGCCACAATGAGGCAACAGAAAACGACAACGGTTGTCACGTACAGGTTCTTCGATGTGGTGTGGAGATGTGAAGCAAGGCGGGCGGTACTGGTTAGCATGACGAGGCTCTCCAAGAGATTCACTTGCCAGGGGCGAGACGTTGAAGTCCAACGACGAAGCACCCAGCGCGGCCTCTGGCCGCAACCAAAGAGCCTGGTATCCCGGTGGTTCGTCAATCAGTTCCGCACACGTCGCCGGTTTTCAAACTTAATCTGAGTGACCCCTGACGGCGGCTTCATAGCGTCCGCGATGCGTGCATGCAGCTCTTTCGCGAGCCGCTCAATGAGTGCGGACTGATCGGGATTATTCGCCAAGTTGGTCATTTCTGCGGGGTCATTATTGTGATCGTACAGTTCCGCGCCCTCCGCGCCGTCAGCGCCCCACTCGGTATATCGATGCCTGGCCGTCCGCAGGCTGTACCCGTTGGCATACTGAGTCAGCGCGGACGTCCGCGGCCTGGCGTCCGCGTCGCGTAACACCGGGGCCAGGCTCACACCAGATAGACTCTTGGGGGCAGGCAAGTCGCACAGTTCCGCCAGTGTCGGGTAAAAGTCCACCATCTCGGCGGGTGTGTCGGTTTCCCATCCGACGGCTTTGGCACCCGGAGCCGAGATGATCAACGGCACGCGAGCGGCGTTTTCGAACAACGTAGTTTTTTGGTAGTGGCCATGTTCGCCCATGTGATAGCCGTGATCCGATGTAAACACGACGATGGTGTTATCGTCCAGCCCAGTTGCTTCCAGCGTGTCAGTGATTCGCCCAACCTGCGCGTCGGCAAACGTGATCGACGCATAGTAAGCCTGGATTGCCTGTCGGGCGAGATCATCGGCCAGGTTGATCTGGTCTTTCTTACGGTTTACCGAGAGCCGCGCCGGTTTCGGCAACGTCTCGAGATATCCCTTCGGAACCTGGGGAACGACGATCTTCTCGCGCGGATACAGATCGAAGTATTTCTTGGGAGCAACATAGGGCGTGTGTGGACGAAACAGCCCGACCGCCAGAAAGAAGTTAGTACCGTCCTGAGAATACTGTTTCAACAGGCGAACAGCTTCGGTCGCGGAGATTCCGTCCGTCTGCTCTTCGTCGGTACCGTCGGCGGCCAACCAGGAGAGCGTGCCGCCGTATCTACCAGGGACTAGGCTGAAGACTAAGTCTTCATCGATCCGATCACGACCGTATGGATTGATGGTGGCGTCCCATGAATAGGGGTCATCGTGTCCGCTGGTGCCAATGTGTAATGGGACATTGTAGTGGTATAGTTTTCCAATTCTGGTGGCGAAATAGCCGTTCCTGCGGAACATCTGCGACATCGTTTGGACGTTGGGCAGATGCTCGCGAATGTAAATCGCGTTGCGATGGACCAGCGTCTGATCGGGATATATCCCGGTCATGAACGAAGCACGGCTAGGGCCACACAGCGGATACTGACAGTAGGCGTGTTCAAAACGCAGACCGCGCTTGGCCAGCCGATCGATATTCGGCGACTTAACCTGAGGATGGCCATAGCAGGCCAAGTCGCAATTCAGGTCATCACAAATCAGAAACAAGACGTTGGGTCTGTCGGCGGCGTCGGACTGGCGTGCGAGTTGGCCGACAGTGATCAGCACGAATGTTATCAACAGCACGAGCGAGGTCTTGTTGCAATGCATGGAATCGGTAGCTCCCGGTAATTGACAACCTAGTCGACGGAGTATGTTACGGTATCTTGCAGGCCGGCTGCATGCAAGTCGCGGGGAGGCGATGAGTCTTAACGTATGTATGTAGCCCAGAAACAGTTCGGGTACCCGGAGCGATTTCGACCAGGCTCTTTCCAACGCGATTTCCATCGCCAGCGGCAGGCTGGACACTTTGCGCCGGGTTAGAGACAATGCGTCCCGTGAATAACCGGAAGTCACGACCCGTGGGACGATCGGTTGCACCACCTAGTTTGCAAACTGCTCTGATTCGAGGAACAGCCTTGGTCTCACTTCAGCGACGTCTGACCGCGTTGTCTAGATCCCATACCACACTAGGATGAGACCATGCGAATCCTTGTAACCGGCGGAGCAGGCTACATCGGCAGCCACACCTGCGTAGAACTCTTGAACGCAGGCCATGAAATCGTGGTTGTGGACAACCTGAGCAACAGTAACCCCGAATCGCTGCGGCGCGTCGAGCGATTGACCGTCAAGCCTGTTGAGTTTCATGAAACCAGCGTCAGCGACACGGAGTCGATGTCAGCAGTGTTCTCGGGTGATCCGATCGACGCAGTCATTCATTTTGCCGCCTACAAGGCCGTCGGGGAGTCCGTAGATAAACCGCTTGAGTACTACCAGAACAATGTAGCGGGGACCTTGAATCTGCTGGAGATCATGCGGCGACACAACTGCACCAATCTGGTTTACAGTTCTTCTTGCACGGTTTACGGAGAACCACAACAGTTACCGATAACGGAAGATCACCCGACGGCGGAGGCCGAAAGTCCCTACGGCTGGACCAAGCTGATGACCGAGCGGATCATGCGAGATATCTACACCAGCGATCCAGGGTGGAACTTTGCCTTGCTCCGTTATTTTAATCCGGTGGGGGCTCACCCCAGCGGCGACATTGGTGAGGACCCGAATGGTATCCCGTGCAACCTGATGCCGTTCATCACGCAAGTGGCCGCTGGTCGATTGCAACGATTGCGAGTGTTTGGCGACGACTACCCGACGCCGGATGGCACTGGCATTCGCGACTATATTCACGTCGTCGACTTGGCAGCCGCACACGTTGTTGCCGTTGAGAAGCTGGCCAGTCATCCAGGCGTCTTGACCTACAACTTGGGAACCGGGCGAGGATACAGCGTACTGGAGATGATTGCCGCTTTTAAGAAAGCTACCAGTATTGAAATTCCCTATCAGATCGTCGAACGCCGCGCCGGAGACGTGGTTGCGGCGTATGCAGATCCCTCCAAAGCGGAAAGCGAACTCGGTTGGAAAGCCAGATTTGATCTCGACACAATGTGTCGAGATGGCTGGAACTGGCAGCAAAAGAATCCGGACGGCTTTGGCAGTGGGTGACACGCGTCCCGACTCGTCAGCATTTCGCGCGTCTTCACTTCGCGCCGATAGAAGATCCAACTTTCTTGCTTGCCAATCCTATCGCGTGCCTCACCATCGGGGACGGAGGGATTCAACAAGCTGTAGAAACGCGCTGGTTTCACTGCGAACATGTTTCACGAAGCTATTTCCTTCGACCGTACCCAGCACGGATTCCATCTCAGATTCGTTGTCGAACGTTGCTCGTCGGAAGCGATTCTCGTAGTCTTTCTTGCGGGTCAAATAGACCTGGTCACAGATGTACCTCTGGATTCGTACGGCCTCGTCGAGCGCAGTGTTCCACTGGTCCTCAGTGAGGGCTTCTGTTTCCAACATCTTCAACAGCACTGTGTAAGCATGATGCTGCTTTGCCAGGGGATAGGCTGTCCACAGCCGGTCGAATTCGCGGTGGATCTCCAGCCAGGAATTGAGCTTGCCGGACTTGATGTCGGCCTTAAGTGCGTCCACGTCGCTGGACAACGTGATTTGGCCGCCGAGATTCACCCAGGGCTGCTCTCGCGGTCCCGCCAACGATTCGTTTAGCGAGGCTGCAGTTGCCTGAGGGTGATCCCGCAAATAATCCAAGAGGTTCGTCACGGCATAGTAGTGAAGCATCTCTCGGTAGGCTTTGTAGCCGCGCCAGACTTTGCCGATAACAACCCGCCGGCGGGAATTCTCCATGCCTTCCCCGAGGATCTCCAGGTCAGTCGTCTGCTCCGCCGACCCTCGCAATAGCTGGCGACCCAGCCGAGCTAGTGTCTCTTCGTCCTTGTCAGACTGCTGATCTTGCTTGGAGAGGTAAGCTGTAGCGGTCCAGATTTCCAGTAGTCGAAGAGCACGCAGAATCTCTTCGGTCGTGTCCGGGGCCAGGGCATTGAATTCGATGTGTTGCGTCTTCGTCTTGCGCCGATCACGAGTGTTGTACTTCCATGTATTGCGAGCCAGTGCGAACATGTTGTAATTCCACCAGTATGCCGGCATCACCAGCAACTGGTTGTTGGACAGATCATTGGAAAGGAGGGAAAAGGGAAGCGGAATATTCAGCTCGGCCGGGTAGTCACCTTTGGCCAGAAGGACGAATGAAGCGAATCGGCTGGAGTGCTTCAAGGTGGTGCAGAGTCCTGGCCAGAAGCCACGTCCAGCCTGGATTTCGCCATCGGCCGCGCGGCTGTTGTGGTTGGAGCCAACCGTGGCTCCAGCAGCAATGTTGCTTTGCCCCATTACCAGTGCTGCGATAAGGAAAGAGTTGTTGTGATGCTGTTCGTGCGCCGGGAAGATGAGATTGTTGAGGATCTCGCAGCACGAGATGGTTGAGTTGTCGCCGAGAAAGGAGTGGATCAAGCGCGCGCCATACTTCAGATTGGTGTTGTTGCCCATTACGAACCGCACCGCTTTGCAGCCGTAGAAGATGTGGGAGCCGAAACCAACGATGCCATTGACCATCTCCACGCCTTCTCCAATCTGTGTGGGTTCGTCGTCGCTGGAATTAATGGTCAGATTTTTTAGCTTGTTGGCCCCCTTGATATAGCAGGCGGGACCGATTTTGACATCCTTTATGATCCGCGAGTTCTTCACAACGGCACCGTCACCCACGACTCCGAAAAAGCCACGACGTGAGTCAAACTGGTCCTGGGTGATCTGCTTTAGCCGCTCCTGAAGCACGTCGTCGTTTCGGTGTTTGGCCCAGATGTAGGCGTCAGCCGCGATCATGCCGTCAAAGGGCACGACGGCGCGCCCTCCTGCCTCGTTCATCAGATCGAGCCAGATTCGCACTTCCTCTGACTCGCCATCCTTGATGATGCCGTTGCCAAACTTGGCGTGGTTGGTAGTGTTCATCTCATCTATATTCAGCAGCATCGCGTTGCTGCCGATGACGAAGTGTGACAGGTAGCGGACATTATGGATGGCGACGTTGTCGCCGATGTCGCAGGCAATGATCAGGCTATTGGTGATGCCGACTGGCGTTTTCAATTCGTGGTGTTCGAGGACGACATCCTCAAGCCGGCCGATGCGAACGAGGCCGGAAAACTCGCTGTTCTTGACCAGATGTGGTGTGAACGGATCGCTCACATAAACTGTGTCCCAGTTGTTGCACCTGACCCGGTTATTGACAAGATCCTCGATCTCATCGGATCTGAGATGCCGCCACGTGGCGGCGCGATTGGTGATTTCCATGTTGCGCAGGTAGTCTTCGTCTTGCCCTTCCGGCAGGAACTCGGCCGGAACAAACTCGTGGCCAAGTGCGCTGGCAGGGAGAATCTTGACTTCTCGCATGGATGCGTCCTCTGATTCTCAACTTGAATTTGAGTCAAGCCACTGGTACCGAGATGCCCGACTCGAAACCGTTCTTGGGGATAACGTCTGTAAACAACAAACAAGTGTAGGCGAACGAGTCTGGAAATCCAGTGAAGCCAAGTTTCCGAAAACGTTGGCGATCTTCTAAACTCATGGCCTATGACCGCGGTCGAATACTCACCGCAAATTGACCCG
>NYXM01000178.1 GCA_002685655.1 Planctomycetaceae bacterium | reverse complement strand
CCGTTCCTGTAAGAGTTTGTCAAGTGCTAACGGTTTCCATCTAGGTTACTGCGTACGGGTAGCGTTTTGCGTAGTCGCCTGTTTTGTTGGTCGCTGATGTTTTGTGGGATATGTGACTGTGTACTGATTTGATTCGTGTCGGTCGTCGTTGCAGCGGGAAGTTGCGATCGTTCTTGTCAATGCGCGATTGCTCCCAAAACATTCCTTCGCGAGGTACCGCTCACGCGGTGCATGAGAGGCTCTACCTTGTTCGGGTAGACGCTGATTTATCTAGTGCGAATTCCTCACCGTTTGGGCCACTCCAACCAGAGCTTCGTGCTGACTGTCTGCGCCAAGTTCTTGGCTCCAGCCACGCATCAACGGACTTTTTCGAGTTGACCCAAAACGGGAGGGATCTCGAGTTGCGCTGGGCAACTCGAGATCGAACAACCACTACCGAATCTTGGTTTGCGAGGTCTCCTTTTTCTTCAGGTTGACTTGTGACTTTTCTTCTCTTGAGGTGTATCTTTTGGCCGGCTCCGCCCGGCCTCGGCTCACGTGACCGCCTGGGCTCGACACGCGGCATACGTCTTGCGTTTGATTAACATGTGCCAAATAATCGTCGCGAGTTTCCGCATAACGGCCACACGGGCAATGTTGGCACCGCGCCGGCGCTTGATCCGTTTGAACCATTCCCGCAGCCGAGCGTCTTTTCGCAAGGCATTGCGAGTTACCTGTGCCAACAGCCAGCGTGCCATTGGGCTGCCAGCTTTGGTAATGCTGCCCAGCCGCTGTTTGCGTTCGCCGCTGTTACTGCAGCCGGGTGTTAATCCCCAATAGTTCGCAAGACTGTTGCCACTTCGGAATCGTTCCACACGTCCAACGCGACACGCAAGAGCGATTGCGGTATAGGCACCGGCGCCGGGCAGTGACGATAAGATCACCGCATCTTCACTGTTCCCACAACGTTCAGCAATCACTTGCTCCAGTTCCTGCTTACGCTGCTGGATGAGTGCCAAGTCAGCGAGTAAGTGATTCATCTCCAGACGATCGATCTCCGGCAGCACCAGCTTCTTCAACCAGGCGATGGCGGGTTTGGTCGGGAACGTCTTGGTTGGCATGTCCCATTGCAGGTTGTGACGCCGAAGAATGTGCCGGACTTTATTGATAAGACGCGTCCGTGCTCGGCCGACATCCTTACGAAGCGTCGTCAGGCGTCGGCTCTCCTGTTCGACGGTGCCGGTGATATCGACTTGCCGAAGGCCGCGGACTGGCTTGCCTTGCATAAGCCGGTCTCGGTTGACCCACAGCAGTTCACTGAGCGCCGCCGCGTCCCGTCGATCAGTTTTGCGTTGTTTCTTTTCGTAAGGTTGGATCAGGATCACCTTGTGACAGCGATAGTCGTACAGCATGCGGATCAGCCAATCGTTGAAGCCACAGACTTCAACGATCGCCACGAATTCGTCTCCGTCTTGAAGCCGTTCACGGGTGAGTTTCTGAAAGAAGGTGTTGATCATCTCTGGTTTCGTTGACACTTGCCGAGTCTGGAGCACATCTCCGGTTTCATCGCGAAGCGAGATCGTGATTTGTCGAGCGTGCTGATCGATTCCAAGGTATAACACGGTTGGTTCTCCTGCTGCGAGTTGAAGGTGTTGAATCTCAAAAGCGTAGGAAAACCGTACCTCTCCAAAAGTCAACTCTTTCATAGATACCAGGGCGTGACAATGGCGATCAATTCCTTGATGGCCGGGCCGACACGTAGCCCTTGTTTCACCAGCCGATCTCGCTCTGCTGGCGTCACCGAAATACGTTTGGGCAGCTTGTCACGCAGGATGCGGTTTTCCGCTTTCAAGTATTCGACGTACCGACCCAATTCCGACTCCGTTGCGCGGGCAACAAGCAGCAAGATGGGGTGAAGAAACCTCGTCATCGGTGTAGAATCCACAAGTAGTTGATATCGCTGGAGATGACATCGTTTTGAGACCCCGCTGAAGCGATGCTGTGGAAGACGCTTGGTCAAATGTGCCACAAAGCGCGGCTCGGTAACGAACCGCATCGCGTTCTGACGGAGTTGCGACTTGAGAATGATGGACGTTGTCATGTCAACCCGTAGCGAGATCCGCAAACGCTGTCTCTCAAAACCGACGGACCACCAACAAATCCTCCTCGACCGACTCAAACTTCGGCTGCCGAAAATAAACCAAACTCAAATGACGACTTCGCACCCGCCACTCCTAGAAACACGGCACGACCGAGCCTTACTGGAGAACTTGGGCTACCGCGAGTATGCGGCGCGAATTCGCTATCGCCTGATTCCGGGCCTTTAGCAGCCAGCCCCCGACAGCCCATCGCCATTCCCCCTGGTGCTGCCGCACGAGGCCTGACGATTTGCTGTAACTTTCCTCTCGGCACGACGTTATTCAGGGCATCTCTATCTCTATAAGGAACGTCTCGCGCAGCATCCGTAAGGGCGCGATGCGTTCTTCAGGAGACGCATAAAACTGATAGCCGTACGCGTCCAAACGGATCTGCAGCATCGCCTCGAGTCCGATTTGTGTGAATTGTCGATTTAATAGAAACGGATCATCGAGCATATCAAGTAGTTCCGGCAAAAGTGACTTGTCTTGGGCTTGGCACGCCGTGGCTGCGGCGACTAACCGCACTGGCTCGTAATCACTTTCCATCCACCCAGCGATAACCGGAAGATCACGTTTCGGATACGCCTTGGCGATTTCCTCTTCTGAATAGGTTGCGCCAAACCAATCCTTGATATGCTTCAAAGTCCAATCGATGGGACGATCAATGTGGCACAGGTTGCAAGCATTCGGATGATTCGCTTCTATCATCTCGGCATTCGTCGGAGAGAAAATCGTGTGCGTGCGCACCACGGCCAGTAGCCCCTCGTTGATCCGAGGCATGTGACAATTCATGCAGCGAGAGCCACTGCTGTCGGCTTCGTGGTGCGTGTGGCCAGTGACTTCCTGGGGCGACTGATATTTGGTGTGACAGCGTGTGCAACTTGCATCGTCCTGTTGTGGCGAACGTGGCCACTGTTGACCGGTGGCTTGGTGGGGCGAGTGGCAATCGATGCACTTTAATTGGGAATAGCAACTTCCCAATATGGCGTCGGAGTATTCGACGGAATTCCAGGTCGACATGCCGGCAGCATATTGGGGACGCTCGCCAACGTGACAGCGGGCACAGGCCCAGTTGACGTTCTGATGTGTGCGGCCAGCTTCGAGCTTTCCGGTCGCGGATTGCACCAACAAGAGTGGGCTACGTGGGTGGAAATCAGGATTGAGCTTGGGGTTGTTGACGTGCTCCTTACAACCCAAATGGCAAGCCTCGCAACTGATGCCCAATGTCACGGCGTGCTCCTGGGCCTCGTAATCCATCAGCATTTCCGGAAAGCGGTCGATTCCCTTTGTTGACACATCCGAGGGATGTTCAATCGGGCCCCACAGTTCGGGATGCCACTGTTCAAAATGGGCTGACATATTCCAATGCAATCGCACGGGCGCGTGTTTGGCGAGTTGATTCGGCTTGCGTAGCAGGTCGTCGGACAGCGGATACGTTGTATGACACACGTTACAATTCGAGGCGTAGGGTGTGAAGTCAACGCCCTTTCTCGGATTTGGTGGCGGAGCGAATGGATCATCGCGCAACCCGTCCGGCTTTTCTTTCCCCATATGGACTGTCGGGACCCACTGCCGCCGTTCCAGATGGTATCCGAATGGCAATACATAATTGATGTGGCGATAGGGATGATCCGTGGCGAATCGCCCTTTCAGAAGCCGGCCTGTATAGTATTGAATGAAGCGCGAGCCGATCGTCTCCCGCACCTCGTAAACTAGCTCCATGCCATCGCGCGCGAGCTTCATGCGAAATTCACTGTCATCGCGATAAAACGTCGCCTGGCCGCCGAGGTAGTTCAGCGTCTGATCATCAGAAAAATCGCCCAAGACGTTTTCTTCTACGGCGATCGCGTTCATCTGCTTGTGCGGATGCCGCGACCATTGCTCGTAGTTCTTTTGATGGCATTTCCGGCAAGCTTCGGGGCCCACATAATCGTCCGAGTGCATATTGCTTCGCGGTCCCGTTTCCAAGCTGACCTGACGCAAAGGATCCGGGATCGCATCCCACCAGAAGACGATACCGTTGTAATCAAAAAAACGAGGTTCCTTTTCACGAGTTTGACGAAGCGTCGCGATCGTCCTACCCCCAGATGACGGGTCTAAGCTGGGAGCCGTTACGGGGATCTCCGCCCCCTGTTGAGGCCCGAGCCACCAGTAAGTCCATCCCAAGCCCAACACCAGGGCCAGCAAAAGACCTGTTAGCCCGAATCGCATGATGCGAGAATGATAAGGTTTCATATGTTTCGTCTGTTGCGTCCGAGATGGCAATCCGAGTCTGCCCACAAGACTCCACGGGAGATCGTCGCGTCAGGCTAAGTTACTTTCTAAGGCATCATACAGGTCCTGCGTCCGCTTCGGTTCAGTCGTCATTTACGGGCGGAGCATTTCCCAATTTCTTCAAGAACTCCAGTTGCTGTTTCGCCCGCTCCTCGTCACCCAATTCTCGATAGGTATTGGCGAGCCAAGATCGTAGTTCGACCAGGGTGGGATTGATCTCCAATGCGCGTTCCGCCTCTCTTGCGGCTCCCGGCAAGTCTTTGCTGTAGAACCGATGTTTGACCCGCAGGGAGAAGACTTCGTCGGACCAGGGATTCACCTCGACAAGTTTTTCCAGATGCTCGCCAAAGGCCTGCAGATCCTGACGTTCTTCCGCGACTTTGGCAACTCCTTTGAGAGCGGTCTCGCTTCGTGGATCGAGTTTAAGCACACGACTCCAGCATTCCACGGCGAGATCGGAATTGCCAAGCAGCATGTAACCTGCGCCGAGTTCCTCTAAAAATGGTACATCATCAACTTCCGCAAGGCGCTCGGTCACGTCATCCCCTGGCGCTGTCCACACCTTTAGCAGATGGGAAAGGGCACGGGCGGCAAGGTCATCACCTCTCCTACGCCAAGCCTTGGTCATTAACGCAATGCCTTTTGCACGATCGATCTCCGCTCTCGGTAATCTTTCGTCCGCATGATCGAAAACGGTCACATCAGTTCGCTTCTCACTGCCACGCTCGCTCGGTTGGTCAGATTCCCTTCCATGTCGAAGAATACGATGGTCCGTCAAGGCGGTGTGGGGAATGCCGCGTACAGGGAGTGCCGGCATATGACAGTGAATGCAAGAATTGTTGGCTGAAGCGAGTTCGCGTTCATTCAGATCAAGTTTGCAGTCATTGGTTTCATGGCAGGCGAGGCAACGAAGTCGATAATACTCTGCCCGTTGCTCGACAATCGGCGTCGAGTGCGCGTTGTGGCAGGAGGTGCAGCCAAGCGCACCGTCCGCCGCCTGGTAACATCTGCTGGCGCGCATTTGCTCGATCTGCGTAGCCGGCGCTAGGGTACCGTCCGACTCGGCGCCAATTTCTTGGGATAGTACGACAAAGACGTCCTCTAGGTCGTCGCCGGGCCGAAAATCGAAAAAGCCTCGCCCGTAGCGAGTGATCAGAGACTGGCCCAGCAAATGGCATTGAAAACAAACACTGTCGCGTTTGGACGGATCTAGCTTCTTCGGATTGATGATGGGGTCGGAAAACGGGTCGGACCCAGCGAGTTTAAGCGCTGCAGCCGATTTTAATTGAACGTGGCGCTCACCCGGCCCGTGACAGCGTTCACAGCCGATCGCTATCTCGGCAAAGACTGGCTCAGCGTAATGGTTGTCAGCGGTTCCTTGATAGTTCATTCTGCCCGCGTGGCAATAAAGGCATCCATCGTCAATCTGCCTGGAAAAGCGAGGATGATTGTGGGGGGCATATCCCGGCGAGAGGTCCCAATGCCCCAATTGAGAATACCAACCGATTGGCGATTGAAATAAAAGCCCATCTCGATTGATCAGATAGCTGCGCCCGCGTCTGCCGGAGCCCAAAACAAAACGAACCACCTCGCCGTGCTCAAAAAGAAGCTCGCCATCCTCATCGAGCATGATCTCGTAATGAGTCGCGTGCTTCCCGTCACGAGTCATCTTGTAGCGGCGCTTCTTGGATGGCTCGATCACGTTCGATTCATAATCTTCGATCTGCACAGCCTGGTCGACCGTCGCCATGGATTGCCCCATCGGACTCGCAGAGAATTGATGGAAGATCTGCTTGTGGCAGTCAGCACAGGCCTGGCTGCCGACATAGCTGTCATCTCTGGGCGCGGGTCGGGGGAGGGTAGAGGTTTTCGCCCTCGACCCTAAATCGCGCGGTCGAGATGCGGGTGTCGACCGATATCTCGCCACCGCAACCACTGCAACGGCGACTCCGCTGACCACCAAAAGGGTGACAACGACACTTCTAGGTCTCAAAGCCATGCAATCACTCGCCCTGCGGTTTGCGTCCCTTGCTTGTTATTCGATATGATTTTAGTTGTGGCCAAAACAAAGGAAGATTGCCCCAATGAGAATCGATTGTACTCCACTTCGGTCCACGACATCCACAGCCATCTGATAGGCCGCGACAATGACGACCTCGCTGCGACGTGTGCTGTTCATGGCGCTAATCGGCGTGGCTTCGCTGCCGCTGGTGGCTACGTTCACATCGCTTGATCGTCACGCCACGGAACTGGCCAGCGATGACAACGCTGGGGATACCAGCACCATCCACACGCCAACGCGGTTCGTGATCGAGGTGACAGGGCGCGATTTCCGCTGGCATTTTCGCTATCTGGATCCTGATGTCGTGCCGACGGGCGAGACAACGAGTTCCAACGAGTTACGGCTACCCGTTGGCGCAACCGTCGAGCTACACTTGACAAGCGACGACTATATCTACGTTTTTTCCGTCCCAGAGTTAGGTATCGAGCAGATTGCCGTACCGGACCTGATGACCGAGTCCCTCTGCATGACCCGTGAACCCGTAATATTCAATCTGCAGGCCGATCCGCTGTGCAGCTTTCGTTTCTATCACGATGAGCTGATGGGTCGTATCATTGTCCACCGGCAAGTCCGTTTTACGCAACGTCTTGAGTCCAGTTGATGCTCGCACCCGATCAACCATGCTCTTCACCGCTATTCCCGGTTGGACGGTTTCAACAGCTTTTAGCGATCGTTGTATTTGGAATGTCGATTGTGTCCCAGGCAGGGTGTCGTGGTCCGGAGAATACTCCGATCGAGATTGCCGGCACAGACACCAATGGCGTCTTTCATGTGCATCCTGGTGAGGATATCCAGATGGTGCTGGACGCTGCCGCGGAAGCATCGGCAGGCGCCACCGTTAGAATACACGAAGGCACCTATCGGCCGGCGCAGTATGGCCAGGCGTTTATCCGCTTCAACCGTCAGCACGACGGGATCAAGCTGGAAGCAGTCGGCGAGGTCGTGTTGACGGCTGCGAATGAAGACATCGCAGATCCTTCAGAGGCCGGCTTCCCCGCCATGGTTAACCACGTCGTATTTTTTGGTGACGGGATCTCGCCACGTACCGTTCTGCGCGGTGTGACGATCACCGGTGCCAACGGTTTCGTCAGTGACGACGATTCATCGCCTTCGATCGAGCCTGATTCGAACCTCCAGCAACTAGAAAAGGGATTGTTTTTCTACTGCGACGGTGGGGGGATTAAGATCTTTGGCCGGTCGTACCCAACCATTGAAGGTGTGGTGATTCGAGATAACGTGACGCGACTTTGCGGAGCAGGTGTTTCGGTCGAGCATCGCGGCTTCTCGGAAAACCAGGCGGTGTTTCGGGATTGTGTGTTTCGGGATAATCGCTGTCCCGGAACCGGGTCGGCGGTCGATGTGTTGGGGGGTAGCTCGGCAGTGATCGAAAACTGCCTGTTTGTCGGCAACATCGGCAACACGGGAATGGATCGGATCGCGATCGAATACGGCCTGCGATACAATCACAAGCATGGTTGTGGCGCACTCACCGTGTTTCCCAACTCCCGCGTTTCTGTCCGGCGCTGCACATTCACGGAAAACTGGAATGGTGCAGATGACAAAGGAGTTGGCAATTCGTACCTCGACTCGATCTTTTGGCAAAACGTAGCGGGTGACGGTTCACGACCGGGTGGACCTTACGAGCTCGACATTGCCGACGCGAGCAACGTACGCCGCTGCTACATCGGAGGCAACGTGGCGGACCTGCAGCAGACAATCGTCCCGCAAGACAACAATCTGGACGCCCCCAACCCGCAATTTGACATGCTGTTTCAACCGCGGGCCAAGGAGTACCAGGATGTCGGATATCGTCTCGCCACCATCCGATCAGTGCACATCACCAAGCCCCTGCAGCAGAAGCCCGAATCGTGAAAGGTAATGCCTCGTGAACCGTGAAACCTATATCTGGCTGTCAGTGATTGGCGTCGTGGCCCTCGTAAGCGGTGGCGTGTATGCCATCAGGTCCCTCAATGGCCCTCCGGTGCCGGCGCCAACACTGGTTGAACAGGGCGAGGACAATGAAACGAATGCCGGCGCCAGCGGGAGCCAGGCGCTGTCTCCTGAACAACCTCAGGAGAGGCAACTCGCGGCATTCCTCGGAGACGTTCCAGAGTTTGTGCTAACAGACCAGGCTGGCCGATCGTTTGGCACTCCCGATCTGCAGGGAAAAGTGTGGATCGCCAACTTCATCTTTACGCGTTGTCAAGTAACCTGCCCGATGCAGACGCGGCGGATGGCGGACCTGCAGGATCAGCTCAAGAAGGATCCGGTTTGGCCAGACATTCGGCTGCTTAGCATCTCGGTCGACCCGGAGTACGACCAGCCGAAGATCCTCCAAGAGTATGCAACGTCGGCCGGCGCGGACGAGAAACACTGGAAGTTCTTGACGGGCGAGCGTGAGAAGATCTGGCAATTGAGCAAGGCCGGCTTTCGATTGGCAGTCGCCGAGGACGCTCGAAATTCGGCGATGCCGATCATGCACGATTCGAAGTTCGTGTTGGTTGACCGGCAAAACCGAATCCGCGGCTATTTCGACGTACTGAAGCAGGATGGATTGGCCGACTTGCGGCGTGCTTTGGATTTCGTGGTGCCGGAAATGGCCGTGCTGGACGGCGGTTCCGACGCCGAAGAAGGCCGCTCCCGGATGACCCACCTCGGACAGCCGCCCGAGATCATCAGCACGGCATGGCTGGAAGACCGTAAGAACTCGCAAATCGAAGCGATGAAGGCGTTGGACGTCTTCCACTCGTTTCAGTTTCGCAACATGGCTGCCGACAGTGGCATCGATTTCCAGCCACAAATCGTCGACGAGCAACGCTGGCGGCTCCAGGTCAACCACTATGATCACGGCAACGGTGTGGCTGTGGCAGACGTGGATGGCGACGGACAGCTAGACATCTACTTTGTCGCGCAAGCAGGGGCAAATGGACTTTATCGTAATCTTAGCGGTGGGAAGTTCGAGAACATTACCGACAAAGCAGGTGTCGCAGTCCACGACCGCATCGGCGTGACGGCGTCGTTCGCGGATATTGATAACGATGGCGACGCCGACCTTTTTGTGACAACCGTCCGCGGTGGCAACATCCTGTTCGAGAACACCGGTCAGGGAGTCTTCCGCGACATTACGAACGATGCAGGGTTGGCCTACGTAGGACATTCTTCCGCTGCCGTGTTCTTTGACTACAACCGCGATGGCCTGCTGGATCTGTTCCTGACGAATGTTGGCAAGTACACAACCGACGAACACGCTAGCCTCCGCATCGATGGCACAAGTTCCCTGCCGGAAGGTGAATACAAGTATTACGTAGGCACCGCGGATGCCTTCGCCGGACACCTCAAAGCAGACCATTCCGAACGCAGTATCCTCTACAAAAACATCAATGGACGACAATTCACCGACGTCTCGGAAGAAGTCGAGTTGGTCGATACTAGTTGGTCCGGGGCGGCAAGCCCTTTGGACGTGAATCAAGACGGGTGGCTCGATTTGTACGTACTGAACATGCAAGGCGACGACGAATACTACGTGAACATCGGTGGCGAGCGTTTTGAGCGGAAGAGCCGCGAAGTGTTCCCGCGCACTCCTTGGGGATCGATGGGAATCAAATCCTTCGATTTTGACAACGACGGCCGATTCGATGTGTACATTACCGACATGCATTCTGACATGAGCGAGGACGTCGGTCCGAAGCAAGAAAAGCAAAAATCAGACATGCAGTGGCCGGAAGTGTTCCTGCGGAGCACTGGCGAAAAGAGTATTTTTGGAAACGCCTTCTATCACAACCAAGGCAATGGTGCCTTCGCGGAGACCTCTGACCAGATCGGCGCCGAAAACTACTGGCCGTGGGGGATCAGCGTGGATGATCTCAACGCGGATGGCTTCGATGACGTGTTCGTCACAGCCAGCATGTGTTTTCCTTATCGTTACGGTGTCAATTCGGTACTGCTAAACGACCGCGGCAAGCGGTTCGTAGACAGCGAGTTTGTGCTGGGCGTGGAACCGCGTCCAGCTAATAAACGGATCAAAGCTTGGTTCGAACTTGATTGTGATGGGCTGGACAGTGATAACCCCATTTGCAAAGGGCGCACCGGACGAATCACGGTTTGGTCAGCGCTGGGGTCGCGATCATCCGTCATCTTCGACCTGGACGATGACGGTGATCTCGACATTGTGACAAACGACTTTAGTTCAGAGCCACTCGTGATGATCAGTGATCTTGCCGACAAACTGATCCCACTGAATTATCTCAAGATCAGGCTCCGAGGCACCAAATCGAACCGAGACGGATTGGGTGCGGTCGCGACGTTAGTGATGGGACAGAAGACTGTTAAGAAAGTGTATGATGGACAATCGGGCTATCTTTCCCAAAGCCGCACGCCGCTATACTTCGGTCTGGCTGAATCGGAGACCGTTGATCGGATCGAGATTATCTGGCCCTCGGGACACGAGCAGACCGTGGAAGGCCCGATCGCCGCAAATCAACTCGTGGAAATAGTCGAGGAATGAGCGTGAAGACATGTTGCGCCTTCGCCGAGATGGTTCACTGATGTGGGAAATCTCGCGGACGAGCAAACTGCCGTCGTCGCGCCGACACCATGCGTTATCGCCGTAATGTCACACGACTGTTGATCGTTGCCGCCGTGGTATGTGTTGTTTCGCTGGCCTATCTCGTTTACGGCAGGTACCGTGTTTCAACACTCAAGGCGGCTTGCGAGGATGCACACAAGTCGCAACAGTGGGTACAGTTGGAAAGTTTGGCGACGGATTGGATTCAATGGCAGCCAGAGGTTGCGCTTCCTTGGCTGTATGCCGCGGAAGCCGCGAGTCTACAAGGTGAGGAACTTCGAACCGCCACCTATCTCTATCATCTACCTGACACCGACCCGCGCAGCCCTGCCGCACTGCTTGAATTGAGTCACTTGCAGTTCGGCAAATTGAACCAGCCGATCGCTGCAGCGGCAACTTGCCAGCGGATCCTTCGTGTTCAGCCGGACGCTAGTGAAGCGCATCGGCGACTCATTTTCTTTTACGCCATGTCGAGACAGCGTGCTCGCATGATCGCCGAAGCGCGGCGAGCGATCCAAGTAGGATGTGATGTGCCTGAAACCTACCTTTATCTGATCGGCGCGGATTGGATCACCTTTACCAACGGATACGATCTGAACCAACGATGGCTGCAATCGAAGCCCGAAGACGAGACATTTCTCGTGGCGCAAGCGTTTCACTTGGTTCGGTCAAGTGCGCTCGATGACACAAGTGAGGAAAAGGAATCCGACGGGAGGTCAAAATCTGAACGTGTCATGACCGAACTGCTTGATCGGTTTCCCCACAACAAGGAGATTCTGGCATTCCATTTGGACTTAGCCTGTTTCCGCGGAAAGGAAGATCGTGTCACCGAATTGCTCGCCCAAGTGCCCCAAGATTCGGCTGAGGATAGCCGGTTCTGGCGCTTCAAGGGCTGGGTGCATGAGAGCCGACAGGAATTCGCCGAGGCCGAGCGTGCGTATCTTCACGCCTTGAAGTTACATCCCTTTGACGGGCAAACTCTCCACAATATGGCTGCTATCTGCCGTCGTAACAAGGACTTGCAGCGTGTCGACAAATACCAGACGCTGGCCGTGCTCGGAAAAGACCTCATGCGTGACTGCCTGCAGATGCCGGATACGCAATCCATCTCGAACGAATTGCTCCAGAAGATGGTCCTATACGCCGACAAATGTGGAGATGCGTTGGTAGCGAGGCGTCTTCGCGAGAAAACCAGAAAAAACCCTTAGCTCCCCCCCTGGCAGAAGGATTTTTCTGCGGGCCTGGCAACCTATACTCGCCATGTACAAGTTATGAATAAGATGTAAGCTGTCACCTTGTTTTGTTCTTTGTGTTTTCGAGGAAACTTAATATGTCATTCAACCATCCTGGACGACTACGGTCACGGACCGCATTCACACTGGTAGAGCTGCTGGTGGTGATTGCAATCATTGGTATCCTTGTCGCACTTCTCCTACCTGCTGTCCAAGCCGCCCGTGAAGCAGCTCGTCGTATGTCGTGCGGCAACAATCTGAAGCAACTCGGTCTTGCTTGCCTCAACTACGAGGACACGTACAAGACGCTGCCCTGGAATAATGATCTGGGAAACAGTCGGGCCCCAGGAAATCCACAGAGTCGCTGGAACCAGCTTTCCTGGATTGTGGCAGTCTTGCCGTTTATCGAGCAACAGCCCCTGCAGGACCGGATCTACGGCGACCGGCGTTGGTACAACCAACGGATGAACTTGGACAGAATACCGAATAACCTTAAACAGACGGTAGTCCAGGCCCTAATCTGCCCCTCCAACACTCAGGACCCTATACGTAGAAACAACCAACGCTCCGGTTACCGTCATGGGGGAGGTAATGTTGCCGCTGGTACGGATTACTCAGGGAACCTAGGCCACATCTGGGGAGGCTGGAAAGATTGCGGCCGTGTTCCTGATTTCAATGGTGAGGCTCCTCCCACTTTCAGGGATATGTTCAGAAAAGGCCGGAACCCGGGCACGCCTTGGGTAAACGGCGAGAGCCTCAATGATAATCAGACCAGGATTAATGGAGTATTCAAATATCACGGCACTGTTAAGCTCGCTGAGATTCTCGACGGTACATCCAATACGATGCTGGTCTTCGAGGACATGCACTGGCGAGGTGGAAACAGTACGACAAGACCACACGATAAGGGAGAAACGGATGATTGCGCATGGATAAGTGGCTTTGGCGCGATCAACACGATGCGGAATCCGATCAACAACAAAAACCCACAGTGGCTACAAGGCGCAGGTGATCGGCGCTGTCATGGATGGAGCAGCAATCACCCCGGCGGAGCTCAGACTGCTTTGTGTGATGGAAGTGTTCGCTTTGTTGCGGAGACGGTTAACAACGTGACACGTTACAGCATGGGCGTTCGCAATGACGGAGTTCCTTTTGAGATGCCCTAGACGGGGTTCGTCTCTTTCGAGAAACTTCAAGGGAGATGGCTGCTGACAGCCATCTCCTTTTTTTTCAACCACCCCAGACTCGGTTCATGGCGGATCTCTGGCAAAAATGCACGGCGATGCCGCTGTGGGGCCTGCTGTTGGTTCTGCTGACGACAAGCGTTGCCTGCCACGATCGCCAGACCAACGAAACACCGCCTGATCAGACGTCCCCTTTCGTATTCTCGCGTCAGAAAGCGGCGAACGCTGAGCAGCGAGTTTCCTCCACGGCATGGGTCCCCGCGATTGACTTCTCCGAGGTTGCCCAGCAGATTGGCCTGTCCCACCTCTATCGCAATGGAGAGCAAGGTCAATCGATTATGGTCGAAACCTTGGGAGGCGGCTGCGGTTGGCTCGACTACGATCGCGACGGCCACTGGGATCTTTACCTGAACCAGGGCGGCGACCCGACACAAGACGCCAATTCTTCTCAGCCCACCGACGCGCTGTTCCAAAATCAAGGTGGCGAGGGTTTTATCGAGACGACCGAATGCAGCTTCTTAGCGGAGTTCGGGTATGGGATGGGCGTCGCGATTGGCGACTACGATAACGATGGATTTGACGACGTGTACCTTACAAACGTAGGCAGGAACGCACTCTGGAAGAACCAGGGCGACGGCACCTTTGAAGAGGTCGGCGAGTCAGCCGATGTTAACGATGAAAGGTGGAGCACTTCGGCTGCGTGGGCTGATCTAGACCTTGATGGAGACCTTGATCTCTACGTTTGCAATTACTTGATTTACGATCCACAGGATCCCCTGGAATGTCGAACGAAAGAGGGAGAGTTTCGCATCTGCCACCCAAGGGATCTCGACCCTTGGCCCGACGAGTTTTTTGTGAATCGAGGAGATGGAACGTTCTCGCGCGAGGCTCGACAGCGCGGCTTGGTCGGCGACGGTGGCAAGGCTCTTGGAGTCGCGATCGCAGATTTCAATAATGACGGATTGCCTGACATTTACGTCGCGAACGACACCACCGCCAACTTCCTCTTTCTGAATCAGGGAGCCGCTCGGTTCACGGAGAACGCTTATCTGCTGGGATGCGCCGTGGATCGAAACGGCTCGTTTCAAGCAAGCATGGGAGTTGGTGTGGGTGACCTGAACAACAATGGATTCTTGGATATCTATGCGACGCACTTTCAAGATGAGTCCAATACGCTGTATGACAATCTCGGCTCACACGGGTTTCAGGACATTACTGGGATTGCTGGACTGCATGAACCCACCAAGCCTTACTTAGGTTTCGGCGTCGTCATCTCAGATTTCAATCAGGATGGATTGCAAGATATCTTTGTGACAAACGGACACATCGAGAACTATCCAGGCAATCTGCGTCACAAAATGCATCCTCAACTTCTCGCATTTAACGGACGTTCTTGGCAGGATTGTGGCCCGTTGGCTGGAGGTTTTTTCAGCACGAAGTACGTCGGGAGAGGCACGGCGTGGTGTGATTTTGACGCGGATGGTGACGCCGATCTGGCAGTCGTTCATCAGAATCAACCCACGGCAATTCTGCGCAACGACTCGCAACACGGTCACTGGCTGAAATTCCAGTTTCATGGCCGCCTGAGCAACCGCCGGGGCATCGGCTGCCGCGTCATCGTACGAGCGGAAGGAACCGTGTTACTTCAAGAGCTGTGCGGTGGAACGAGCTACGTGTCAACCAATCAACCGGCGCTCATCTTTGGTCTTGGCGATCGCAAAGAGCCGTGTGCGGTGGAAGTTGTTTGGCCCAGTGGACACAGACAATATCTAAGTGAGGTCGCCGTCGATCAGGAGATTGTCTTGGATGAGCCAAATCCGGAGTGACGCGCAAACGAATTCCGGCACAAAGTACAATCCTTAGATACGCGGGAAACTAAAAAGGGCATGAGGGCCTCAGCGGCTCCCATGCCCTAACCCAATCGCTCACTTGCCATCCGCACCGCTACCGGCATCCGCGCCGGAGGGACTTGCGCCCGGTTCTTCATTCGCCAAAGCCTCTCCTTCAGCCATCGACTTTTCCATCTCCGCATCCCATTCTGCTTCCTGTTCCGCGGTGGCGGGTGCCACATCCTCCGTCACGATGGAACTATCGCCGCAACCGACGTACAAACCAAGACCTAAAGCAAGTGAACCGAGTAAAAAGTACTTCTTCATCGCGAATGGCTCCTTTTAGCCTGCCATCGATCAGATTGGCCGTCCGCCACGTCGGCGGAACCATGCCACGGGCCGTTCTGTTTCTGGCGTATAATCTTTGAGCCACTGTTGTCGCAGATTATTCCCTCCAGCGATACTACCCCTCCCAATACCCCCCAATTCGGTAGCTCGTTGGTGACTCGTCATCACCACTGTATCTCACAGTCAGGCAGTACCGATCGGAGTTTATCGACACCTGTGTCGCTAACCCGGCTGAAACTGAGCACGAGCTTTCTCAGCCTGGTCAGTCCTTTCAGCTGTTTCAGACCCGCGTCGCTGACACGAGTTCCTGAGAGACTCAGCGTGTGGAGGTTATTTAACCCGGCGAGATTCTTTAGACCGTTATCACTGATCCGCGTGAGGCCGAGGCAGAGCGTTTCCAACGTGGTGGATTTTTTCAGATGTTCGAGACCGTCATCGGTGATCCACGTGTTATCGACCACCAGCATCTGCAGGCGTAGATTCTGAGCAAGGTGCTTGACACCCTTGTCGGTCAACGGCGTGCCAACGAGACTGAGCTTCGTCAGTTTGGGGACTCGACTGAGGTACGACAAACCGGCATCTGTGATTCGCGTCCCCAGCAAGTCGATTTGCTCTAATTCGGGCAAGCCGGCGAGATGTTTCAGTCCTTCGTCGGACACTCGAGAACTACTCAGATCCAAACGCTTGAGCCGCGCAAATCCTATTAAATGCACCAGCGTCCTGTCCGTGGTTTGCGATCCTCCCAGGCCAAGAACTTTCAGGTGCGGTAGCGTCGTCAGATGTTTCAGTCCGGCACCACTGACTCGTGTTGAGTCAAGGTTGAGAGCCATTAGCTCTTGCAGCGGCTGAAGCTGCTGCAGACTGACGTCACTAATCGACGTGAAGCTGAGGTCGATCATCTTGAGATCTCGCAAGACCGCCAGCGTAGCCAGGTCGTCGTCGGTAACACTCGATGCACCCAAAGAAACTTGCAGGACCGGATTGTTTTGCACACGTGTATCAACGAAGAATGTTCCACCCCACTGTTGAATCTTCGCAAGAGCGTGTTCTTTCGTCGCCGGAAGAACGGCCTGCCCCTGCAATCGATTTCCGACAGCCGCAAGGCCCGCGCAGATGAGGAAGCACCAAAGTTTCATGGAGTCTGCCCCGCTAATACGGAATCGAGGTTTCGTTGTGCAGCGGCATTCGCTGGATCAAGCCGCACTGCAGTTTCCAAGTGACTAGCAGATTCCCTCGTGCGGCCGAGTCGTGCCAGTGCGATGCCCAGATAGTGATGACCGTCCGCGAGGTCCGGGTTCGTCTCGACGGTCGCCTGGAAATGGGCAACCGCCGCCGCGTTGTTCCGCTGTTCAAGACGGATGACGCCTAAATTGAAGTGCGCGTGCAATAACTGAGGATCGATCTGCACCGCGATCTGGTAGTGCCTTATAGCCTCATTACTGGCGCCTAATTGACGGTGAGCATTCGCTAGATTTGTGTGAGCTTCGGCCCAACTTGGACGAAGATGCACAGCTTCAAGAAACTGCCGCTGTGCTTCTTCGAAGGAATCCTGTTGCAGGCTTGCGGTCCCGGCTTCGAAGAACATCGAAGCGAGTTCGGACGTGAGTTCCGGCGGAATGCCATCGCGAGTGGCCAGGTCCGCCGCCAGGCCCGCGAATCGCAGGGCGTCTTCTGGGTGCTTACGCTCTTTAAACTCCCGTGCAAACTTGACCAGCAATCTGCCAGTCTCGTGTGGCCGCGCGAACCAACGACCGGCAAAGGGAAATGCGGCGTTGCTGGCTTCGGTCGGCGTCGAATTCAGCATTCTAACATCCGACAGCAACTGCTCGATATTGATGGGACCAGGATAAATGACAGCCAAACGTCCAAACTCATCAATCAGAAAACTCAACGGCAGCTGCCCCGACTGAGCTCGTAATGAGATGAGCACGTCTTGGAACGCATCGAATTTGTCAAGCAAGTCGACATGGGCGGCACCGGCGGAAAACGGAAACTGTTGCTGCCTCATGAACTGCTTGGCCTGCAGCATATCTGACGAGTCACCTTGGCCAAGACCATTTACGCTCAGGGCGACAATCTCAAGGTTGCTCTTTCGCAATTGTTGCTCGGCGTTCTTGATGTCTCGCAGCTCCACCAAACACGGTGCGCACCATGTCGCCCACAGGCTGACTAGTACCGGGCCCTTTCCTTCTTCCAGAAGTGTGACCTCGTTATCGTTGAAGTCCGTGTACCGCAAGTGGGGCAGCGGAATCCGATCGAACAGCACGAGACGAGCTGGCGTGGGTTCGAGACGCGTTTCGATCCGGGATTCCTTCAACACGACCTGTCGCTGCGGCGCCTGCCATGCAACCGCCTGGCCATGGCCTTGAACGAGTTCGAAGCGCGTGTTTACTGTCAAACCGCGAAACTCCTCAACGTCTCCGCCCGGCCAGCGCACACGCAACTGCTCGATGGACGCGGTGTCTCCCAGACCGAAATGAACCCATTTACTGGACTGGGACAGATAGCCGTCGCCAGCATGCAGCGTCCGGATCAACTTCGTACCCTCAACAGTCAGCTCGACTTGGGCACCAATTGCATCCCTATTGCAGGACATACCAGTCAGTTTCACGGCCAGAAAGTGGTTTCCGCCGCCATCGGTGTCACGAACGTCGTTAAGCACGAATCGCAAACCCGGTCCCGTACGGGCCGAAAGCCACAGATCCAGATCTCCGTCCAAATCCCAATCCACTACAGCCACACAACGTCCGTCATCGAGAAAGTCCAATCCAGCCGCGGCTGACGCATCCGCGAATTGAGCGGCACCGGTGTTAAGGAAGCAGCTGTTTCGCTCATGGCCACTCCACGATCCACCCGTATTCACGAATTCTAGAATCTGCGACCAGCCAGCTTCGTACGCATCTCTGCTATCTGTCGTTGACGTAGGTGATTGCGACACGACCTGCCGCCAAAAGAAACTTCACAAGTCCTTGGTGTCTGTGCCCGTGACAAATCCGTTTGCGATGACGAGGTCCTCCAGTCCGTCATTGTTGATGTCAACGAACTTCGATGCCCAGGCCCAGCGGCCGACGGTGACCCCTGCCTCCACACTCGCGTCGTCGAATGTTCCATCGCCGGCGTTGAGGAACAGCGAATTGCCTCGTGCGAGCCGCTGGAATTGAGCTCGTACACTCCCGTCTGCCTGGGACTGAAAACGATCCTGATAAGAGATTCGCAGTCCGGCCGATGAGAACATGTTGCCCACGTACAAGTCCATCCTTCCATCCTGGTTGTAATCGGCCCAGGATGCGGACATCCCTGACGCAATATCTTCAACCCCGGCCTCGGCAGCCACATCAACAAACGTTCCGCCATCATTTCGGTAGAGGTTATTTCGTCCGAAGTCGTTGGCAACGTACAGATCGGTGTCACCGTCAGCGTCGTAATCTTCCCAACTTGCCGCGAAACTCCAGCGGCGGTTGTTCGTGTCAAGGCCGCATTGCCGAGTTACATCGGTGAAGTTCCAGTCCCCGTCGTTCCTCAGTAGCATGTTCGGTCCACCGTTATTGGCGTCGTGATACGGAATCGGACCGCTGCTTTCGCCATCGGATAAGAATCGTTGACCGTAGTTGACGACAAACACGTCGAGGTCGCCATCCCGGTCGTAGTCGGCTGCCGCCAACGACCCCGGATCGCCAGTCGGCCGAAAGACCGTCTTTTCCGAAAATACTTCATCATCGTTGGCCATGATGATGATCATCTCGTTCAGTGACACGATCAGATCCTGATCTCCATCGTTGTCGAGATCGATCAGCAGCGCACCGCGACAGCGGTCCAGCCAGTCAACGCCGGCGGAAGCAGCTACGTCAGTCACCGTGCCGTCGAGATTCTGCAAATAAAGTCGATTTGGCAAGCCAGCCGGTTGGCAGACATAGACATCGTCCAGCCCGTCGCGATTCACATCACCGACCGCGATTCCGTGGTGTCCGTACGGATAGACTCCGTATTGTGCTTGAATGCTACCTCGCCAATAGTCGATACCAGGCAGGAGTTGTTCGGCAAATGTCGGCTCATTCCGAAAGACGGCTTCAGTGCAATCGGCAAACAGGGCCCCCGTCGCTCCGCGCCCAATAACCTCTTCGAACTTGTCAACGCTGATCTGTTCCAATAAGGGGGGCTTAGAGATGTGCGTTCTTTGCCACTGGCACAACCAAACACCAGTTTGCTGAACCGTGTGGAGAACGAAACGGCCACTGGCTTGATAGATGACATTCGTCGTCACGGCCGACTCGCCAACATCCACGCCAGTAATCTTGAACTTTACGTGGATATCAGACGCACCGGCCAGTGGTTTCTTCAGAGCCTTCAGCGATTCAAGGAGTACTTCAACACCGCGAGCCGAGTTGGTATTGGGCTGATTCTCAAAGCCGCGAAGCACGGTGATCGATTCGTCAGCAAAAGCCTCTTGTAATGACTCGGGACGCAGTCGCTCGCATGAAATGGTTGGCACGACGATTGTGGACAAAGCCGAGCGGTCGATTTCGGCTTGTTCCTCTATCGCTTCCGCCAGCAGATTCAGTTGCTTGGACGCGGCGTCAGCAAACAACTCGGTCTCCCAAACAGCTTCAGGTTCCAAGCCGTCCTTTTCCGCGACATCCGTCAGCGGTACGGCGACAGGATCTTCATTGTCCCTTCGGAACATGTAGGCAACCGCACCAATCGAACCCGCCACGAGGACGATCAAAGGCAGCCAATACGCCCGACGCCTGGGTGCCTCGCCGCTGACCGATGCTTCTGACGACATGAACTCCAAACTCCACGAAACTTGGACCTCTTTCCCGTCCATCTTAGCCGCTGGAGCCGTGTAAGTCACGGCGACATGGTTGCTCGCGTCTTTGCGTGGTAGAATTCTGTTGTGACGCCCATAAGCTCTTTCGATGACTTTTGTGAAGCGCAAAATGCTGAATCTCTCTTCAGACCAATTCCGTGGCGTGCTGTGTTTCGTTGGCTTCGTGGTTTCTATTGCGATCGCTGGTTGTGCTAAAAGGGACAAATCGGTGGTCGCACTTCCCGCTCAATCCCCATCCAGTCACGAACAGATGCTAGAGATTCTGCGCGATATCGCAGAGCGCACGCCTGACGAACATCCGTACTTGGGCACACATCAAGTCCAGCTGTTACGTCAACGAGTTGCCAATCTTGGGCCTTCAGCAAGCGTGTTCGACCGCATCGCGGCGCATTCGGAGTTAGGCCAAGAAGAACTGCACGTCGACAACATCGAGGCTGCGATCAAGCATCTCACCACGGCATCGGAGTTGTTTCCACAGCTTCCGTACCCGAATGAGACGGTCCGGAATCGATTCTGGAACCGCCTGACTTTCAGCCGGGGAACGGCTTGGATGCGGCTTGGTGAGACTGAGAATTGCGTTCAACTCTACTCCAGCGAGAGCTGCATTGTACCGATTCAGGGGGCTGGACTTCACATTCGACAAATCGGCTCGCGAACAGCAATTGAGTGTTTTCTGGAAGTTCTTGATCGGCCTTCCGACGAGAAAGTCGAGCAGGTGAAGGTTCATCTTCCGGCTACTTGGCTTCTGAACATTGCCTACATGACACTCGGCGGATATCCACATGACGTCCCCAAAGAACATTTGATACCGCCGAGCTTCTTTCAGCCGGAGATTGACATCCGTAGGTTCGAGAATATTTCTCCCAAGCTGGGCTTGGATACATTCAACTTGAGCGGCGGAGCAATCGTTGACGATTTTGACAACGACGACTATCTCGACATCATGACGTCCACCCATGACAGCATCGGGCAAACGCAGTTGTTTCGGAATAATCGTGACGGCGCATTCACCGAACGCACCGAAGAAGCTGGCCTGCTGGGGCTCTATGGTGGCCTCAATATGGTGCAGGCGGATTACGACAACGACGGCGACGTTGATGTCTTCATCATGCGAGGGGCTTGGCTAGAAGAGTGGGGACGCCATCCGAATTCTCTCCTGCGCAACGACGGTGGAACGTTCGCCGACGTGACTTTCGATGCCGGATTGGGCAAGGTTCACTATCCCTGTAAGACAGCAGCCTGGGCAGACTACGACAACGACGGAGATCTCGACTTGTACGTCGGCAATGAAACAACGGAGACATGTCGCGCTCCGGCTCAGTTGTTCCGGAACCGTGGCAACGGGACGTTCGAGGACGTGGCCGCGGCGGCTGGGCTGCAAGAAGAACTCTTCGCGATGGGCGCCACCTGGGGAGATTATGACGGAGATCGATTTCCAGATCTGTTCGTTTCCAATGGCGGCGCGAATCGTCTGTATAGAAACAATCGCGATGGAACGTTTACAGATGTAGCCGAGGAAGCGGGCGTCACCAACCCAACCGCGAGTTTTCCAACTTGGTTCTGGGACTTCGATAACGACGGAGCCCTCGATCTGTATGTGGGCTGCTCCAGCGGGCATGTCGGCATCCTAGCACTCAACTCGCTCGGAGCCGACTTGACGGACATCAAGACGCCGACTCGACAACTGCAAGAGGAGGTAGAGGTCGAAATGATGTCGCTCTATCGCGGCGACGGACGAGGTGGATTCATGGATGTCAGCCGCGAGCAGAAGCTGACCTACCCCGCATTACCCATGGGAGCGAACTTCGGCGATTTGAACAACGATGGGTATCTCGATTTCTATCTCGGCACCGGAGACATTTACTATTATGAGTTGAGGCCCAACGTGATGTTTCTAAATCAGGCAGGGCAAAAATTCGCGAACGTGACCACGGCCGGAGGATTCGGGCATGTTCAAAAGGGGCACGGTGTGTCGTTTGCCGATCTGGATCATGACGGCGACCAGGATGTCTATATTCAGATGGGTGGCGCGTTCTTGGGCGACAAGTTTAAAGATACCTTATTTGAGAATCCTGGCTTCGACAATCATTGGATCACGGTGCAATTAGTCGGCCAGCAATCAAATCGCAGCGCAATCGGTGCTCGAATTCGTGCCGTGATCATTGAGGACGGCGTTGAGCGGTCCGTGTATCGACACGTCAACAGCGGCGGCAGTTTCGGCTGTAATCCCCTGCGACAATCGATTGGGCTAGGACAAGCCACCAGCATTCGTAAGCTCGAGGTTTACTGGCCGACGACTGATCAAACACAAGTGTTCGAAGACGTGCCGGTCAATCAGATCATTCGAATTATTGAAGGCCGGAGTCAATACGAACGACTGCAGTTGAAAGAGTTGCAGTTTTGAGGTCGTGACAGAACGCGGCCGATTGCATGTCTGGCCGCCACGGCGCTTCTCATTCGACCAGGTTTACAGTGAAAAATCTGCCTTTCGCGGTGATTCGTGCCAGGACAAACTTCGCTCTCGCGTCCGTTTTTTCGTCGAGGTACAAGAGCCCTGGACGAGATAGGGCCTAGCGGGTAGCTTGTCAGGGATTGAAATCACTATCAATCAATAAGTCAACTGCCCGGGTCGTTCCAAAAGCCCACCCGATCGCCCCATGACCCGGGCAAGACGGATGGAAAACAGGTCAATACTTTGACAAAAGTCTGGCCTCCGGCGTAGATTCAGTGGCCGGATGGGGATTGGAATAGCTATCAGCCGACCTGCATTGAGGGATGAGGTAGCATACTCTCGATGAATCTTCCGAGACCAGACCTGCGCCGAACCTGGATCCTGTCCGTCCTTCTTGCCTTGGGGACCGCGGGCTGCGGAGGAACCGACGCCTTTAGAAGTGAATCTCTCGACGGCGGCGACGCGAGGAACGAGATTGCCGCGTGTAACGCTCCCCGAAACGGCTCACGGGGCGAAGTGAACCACGAGCTGCTACTCGAGATTCCCGAAGATCACGGAGAGCGACGGCAGTGGCTGCGCGATCGGTTGAAGAAACAGCTCGGAGACCACTACGACATCCCTCTTCCCAAGGCCACCGAGGAGGATCTCCGCAAAGGTGCTGAGATCTGGAGCCTCCTGTGTCTCGGATGCCATGGGGAGGGTGGGCGAGGAAGACGGGCGCTGTCCCAGATGCTCCCGGTGCAGCCAGGAGACCTGACCGACCCGGCTCGTCACGCGTTCTTTTCAGAGCGGGCCAAGCTGCGCATCGTTGCGGAGGGAAGTCCAGGAACGCCGATGTTCGGCTGGAAAGAGGTCTTGACCGAGGAGTACGTGCGGGCCGTGGTTGCATATCTCTCGACCCTCGTGAGATCGGAGCTCGTGACGCCGGTGCGCGAGAAACCGAAAGAGGCTCCCGTGGAACCGATGGAAGGTGATCGATGAGATCCATTGGCGAATCTCCGTGGACGTTCCTCCTCTGGGCGAGTGTGCTGTTCTCGGGAGCGGGTTGCCAGGAGTCCGGCTCGACGGCGACCTCTTCCGGATTTCCGTCGGCGACGCCCGAGAGTCTACCGCAGGAGCTCGACACTGACGAAACCTCCTCGCAGGAGATCCAGACCGACGACATCAACGCCGACGGGGAGATCCTAGCCCGGGACTTCGAGTTGACTGACCACGAGGGTCGTCGCTTTCGACTGCGAGACGAGCGCGGCAAGGTGGTGCTGCTCTTCTTCGGTTTCTCCCACTGTCCGGACGTTTGCCCGACCACCCTGTCGAGCTGGGCAAAGATCGAAGAGGCGCTGGGCGACCTGGCGAAGCAGGTCACCTTCGTCTTCGTCACGGTGGATCCAGAACGGGACTCGGCGGATCGTCTCGCCAAACATCTGGGGGTCTTCAGTCCAGAGTTCTTGGGCTTGCGCGGAACCCAGGAAGAGTTGGCACGGGTGAGTGAAGCCTACCGGATCAAAACGAAGAGGGTTTCGTTGCCGGAGGGCATGATGGGTTACGTGATCGACCACTCCACGCGGATGTTCCTGATCGACCAGAAAGGTGTCCTCCAGCGACAATACCATTACCGCACGTATCCCTACGACATCGCCAGTCAGGTCAAGCTGCTTCTTGATCGTACGGAGACCGCCGAGGAGCCATGATCGCGAAAGCACGAAAACTCCATTTTCAAGGCATTGGTTCTCGAATCAATTTGTTGTGTTGAGCGGCAGCTGTGGCCGGCTGTGATATCCGCGCGGGCACATTGCAATCGCCACATTGTCAAACACTTTGGCGTCGTTCGAGTCTTTCGACCAGACGGCTTCATGCCACCATGCGCAGCCGCAGTTGATATGGACATCTTCCGCCATGTGACGACGCAAGTCGACGTTTTGCGACACCATCTGGCCTGAGATTCCGCCGCCTGATCGAGGTCAAAACCTGATTGTAGTCTTGTATTCGTTCGAGTATTCTGACTGCAGAGGTAAGCCATGCCATAGGTGGGGCGCTCCTCAGTCTAACGCACACAACGTTTCGAGACCGGAGCGGTATAGACGGTTTTGTAAGCGGGTACTGCACATGAATCACGTTGCGGACACCTACACGCGGATGATCCAGACGGCGCTCTTGCTCACCCCCATTCTTCCAGGCAGATGCTGCGCGATGATACGATTAATTGCCGACTTCAACCGGATCTTCTCACTACCGAATGTCACAACGCGTCTCTGCTCTGAGGAGGCGCTGGCAACATTCGTTCTTCTGATTGTCGCTTCCGCACTCGGATGCCACCGGCAGGGGAATGAGACAGCACCGGCCTCCACAATCTCCGTGCGCCCAATTATCGCACCGAGGCAACCGCCGTCACCTGCGCAAGCTCACGCACTGATGGTGGAAGAACTCCGCGAGATCAGCGTTTCCACTGGCGAGACGATCGACTGGCTTGGCGACGCGAAGGCGCTCGCTCTGCGGCGACAACTTGCCGAGACACAACAATGGCAATCGCTGCCGCAACAGTATGCTGTGCAAAGCGAATTGGCTGGCCTGGAACTTCGGCTCGGCAATGAACGAGAAGCGATTGAGCTACTATTGCAGTGCCAACAGCTTGTCGACCAGACGCTGAAAGAGACGCCTGACGAGCGGATGGCGCAACTGGCGAACGATCTAGACTTTAAGTTGGGCGTCGCGCACTTGCGTCTCGCCGAAACTCAGAATTGCGTTAATCGTAATACGCTGGATAGTTGCCTCGTCCCCATCCGCGGCGGCGGCATCCACGTGGATTTGGACGGATCGACGGGGGCAATACATTGGTTCGAGCGCGTGTTGCGAAAGGCGCCAGAGAAGTCAGCAATCTGGTTGCGAGCGCTATGGCTTTACAACATCGCGCACATGACGCTTGGGCAGTATCCCGACGAAATCCCTAAGGAATGGCGAGTTCCTCAGCGAGCCTTCGAACCGAAGGGCGGATTTCCCAGCTTCACGAACATCTCCCAGCGCAAGGGCCTGGATACCTTCAGCCTCGCTGGCGGTGCAATCGTAGATGACTTCAACGGCGATTGTCAGCTTGATATTGTGGTCTCGAATTATGACACATATGGACAGATGCACTTCTTCGAGAACGAACAGGGGGAGTTTATCGATAGCACGAAGCAGGCTGGGCTGACCGGCTTATTGGGTGGCCTGAATTTGGTGCAAACAGACTATGACAACGACGGTTTTCTTGATCTCTTCGTGTTGCGCGGGGGGTGGTTCCAGAGTGGTGGTCGACATCCTAACTCTTTATTGCACAATAACGGAGATGGGACGTTTACTGACGTCACTTTTTCCGCAAACCTCCAATCGCGAGCGCCGACGCAAACGGCGTCGTGGGCTGACTACGACAATGACGGCGATCTGGATCTGTATATCGGCAACGAAACAACCCGCTCGGTCCCCATCTACTCATTGCTGTACCGAAACAATGCGGATGGCACCTTCACGGACGTGGCAGACCAAGCAGGAGTGCTAAACAACCGGTTCGCGAAGGCAGTTGTTTGGGGAGACTATGACAATGATCGGTTGCCGGACATCTATGTCTCAAACTTCGGCCAATCCAACCGCCTCTATCGCAACAGGGGCGATGGCACCTTCGTGGATGTAGCTCAACAGCTAGGCGTGACTGGACCGCGACGTAGCTTTCCGGCATGGTTCTGGGATTTTAACAACGATGGGGCACTCGATCTTTACGTATCGTCTTACGCGGATGATATCGTGTGGCTAGCTGCACACTTCCTGGAAGTCCTGCCGCACGATGCCGGATACGAAATAGAGCCGCCGGCCTTGTATAAAGGGAACAGCAGCGGTGGTTTCACGCACGTGAGCGAGCGTTACCAGCTGACTGCCCCAACGGCGCCGATGGGTTCTAACTTTGGTGACTTGGACAATGACGGGTATCTCGATTTCTATCTTGGCACTGGTGAACCCGAGTATCAGAATCTGATGCCAAATGTGATGTACCACAATCAACAGGGCGAAAGCTTCGCCGATGTGACGATGGCCGGACGGTTCGGGCATGTTCAAAAGGGGCACGGTGTGTCATTTGCCGATCTGGATCATGACGGTGACCAAGACGTTTTTGAACAACTGGGCGGCGCTTATCCAGGGGATGGCTTCTATGATGCTCTTTTCGAGAACCCGGGTTTCGGTAACAACTGGATTGTCATCAGTCTGGTCGGGAGACATTCAAACCGAGCTGCCCTGGGGGCACGACTCCAACTGCGAGTAAAGCAAGGTGACTCACTTCGTTCGATCTACAAGCATGTCAACAGCGGCGGTAGCTTCGGCGCGAATCCACTCGGACAATCGATCGGACTCGGAAATGCCGAGCAAGTTGAGTCACTTGAAATCTTCTGGCCGAGCAGCGGGAAGACTCAAGTGCTTCGAGATCTTTCGGTTAACCAAGCGATACGAGTTGTTGAGGGGCAAGAGCGATACGTAGAATTGCCGAGATGAGCTGTTGTCAGAATTGGAATTTCTTCATGTGGAGACACTCGTACTTTTCGGCGCCTTCGGTGATTCGAATGGCGTAGATTGGCAGAACCCCTCAGAATCGGCTTCGCTCAAGCGTAAACGGCGGAGGCCCCGCGTCACCCGAACAGACCGAGCCCTTTCTCACGGATTCACGGATATAACCGGGGAAAAAATCTGCCGGAATCGTGAACTTCATCAGCGATTCCCGGAACGGTATTAAATCGGTGGAATCCAGGGAAATGGGCCGCTATCAGTGCTACCGTTTCTAGGTGCTTGCGGCGGCAGTAGGG
>NYXM01000177.1 GCA_002685655.1 Planctomycetaceae bacterium | reverse complement strand
GCCACGGACCGGGTGGTCTTATACCCGACGTGTGGCCACTTTGATTCGGATTCGCAAACATGGCGCATCGAAGTTTGCGGAACAGTTTTTGAAGCCGGCAGCGATCAGCGATTCGATCGGCATGGCCGGCACCGCGGTCAGGAAGGCACTGCAGCGCATTCGCGAGCAACTTCGTAGTTGTGTTGAGAGAAAAGCCGCGGCGGGGGGCGTGTGACCATGAATCGCGACATGAACACGCTGATCAACGGGTATCTTGATGATGAGTTGACCGATGACGAACAGTGCCAGTTGAGCGATTGGATCAAGGCGGACCCGGAACACGCAACACGCTTCGCGCATGCGGTGATGCTGCACGATCGTCTGCAGTGCGAATTAAGCGCCGCCGCCGAGATCTCAAACGTCGAGCCGGCGCCGGTGTCTCAAGCCGCGCAGACACGTCGAGCCGTCCCGCACCTTTCCCGCTCCCAAGCGACTATGGCGGTGTTGGCGGCGAGCCTCCTCGTCGCGTTGGGGATTTCCTACTGGAAGTCCCGGCGGGACGGTCCAATCGCACAGCAACCGTTTGCTTCAGCATCCTTCGCAACCGTCGCGCATCTTGTTGACGTCGAATGGGCGGACGGAGCTATGCTTCGTCGGCGCGAGCGTATGGGAACACAGTCGATTGCACTAAGCAGTGGTGTGATCCGACTGCAGTTTGACGACGGCGTCGAAGTCACCATTCAGGGTCCGGCACGGTACGAACTGGTTGCCCCCGCCATGACGAAATTGACCGCGGGACTGCTGACCGCGACAGTCCCGCCAGGAGCGGAAGGATTTCGAGTCGATACACCTACGGCGGAAGTCACGGACCTGGGTACCGCATTTGGGATTCATCTCGACGAAAACGGCGTATCCCGCGTCTCCGTTTTTGATGGGGAAGTCCAGGTGGCTCTGCCGGAATCTGCCGAAAAAAAAATACTTACAGAAGGTGAAGCGGTCCGAGTTGACGCTGGTGCCAATATCGCCAAGGTCGACTTCGACGCCGCACCGTTTGAGAAGATCTGGCCGATTTCGTCAGGGATTGAAGGCTCAACGGGAGCCTTTCGATTTGCCCCACCATGGCCGCGCCGGCTCCGCTTCGTGCGCAGTGACGACGACATTTTCGTCGAACCGGAAGGTTACGTGACCACCCTCACGGAAACGCTCAAGGTAAATATCTCTCAACCGGGAGAGTATGTCAGCGAAGAGGATCTCACGCCGTCAGAACTTTCGTCTGGCGAAACAGTTCGCAGTTTCATCCTGCATTACTATCCAGAGGAACCTCGGCCGATTCGTCGGACCGAGCGAATCGCGGGGAGTATTACGTTCGATGGCCCCGTGCTGGGTTTGATCGTTCTCCACGAAGAGCTCGAGGCCAGCGCTCGCCGATTCTCACAGCGTGCGGCGGGCGAATCGCACGAACGTCGCCAATTGGAGCTGAGGGGTAGACTTGTCGGTGACACGGTGACGCTCAGTCAGGACCGCCGTACTCTGAGTCTTGATCTGGCATCACCGAGACGTACGTCCGACTTGGTTCGGGTGATTGTCGACGCCTCGCGACGCCCTGCAAGGGAGAGTCGGAGAATGATTTACGTCGCACTGCGAAAGTGTGCCTGTTCGCGAGGCGATAGGCGATTTTGTTCAACGGACATCCTGGCATCACAAGGGTAGTCGAACCGTGAAGATTTCCGCAAGAACATTGGCGTTGCATTACGTTCTGCCGCTCTCATGCCTGGCAGCCGGGGTCGCGACGTTGTTCCTGTTTGGCACCCGCGCACCCGCGATGCGCAAACGGCCCCCACGCAATTTGGCGATACCGGTCTCCGTCATCAAGCCTCAACTCTGCGACGGTAACGTCGTTGTCGAATCAAGCGGCGTGGTCCAGCCGTTTCGCGAGATCGAGTTGTCGGCAGAAATCGTTGGCCGCGTGGTCTTCAAGAATTCCCACCTCAAGCCAGGACATTACGTGCGTGCGGGTGACGAATTGCTGCGACTCGATTCACGCGACTACGACTTGGAGGTAGAACGCCTGGAATTGCAGTTGCGGCAATCCGAAGCATCCCTGCGTACGGTTGACGTGGAAATCCAGAATGCCGAGCGTCTGGTGGCGATCGCACGAGAATCGCTGGCGCTTCAACAGCAGGATCACGCTCGCACGGTCGAATTGGCCAAGCGAAACGCCGCCTCGCAAGCCGATGTCGATACCGCCCGCATGACGGTCCTTGCATCACAGCAGGCCCTCACGCAACTGGATAACCAGTTGCGTTTACTGAAAGAGAGGAAGACGACGTTGTCATTGGATGCCGAGGCCACGCAGATTTCCTTGAAGACGGCCAAATTGGACCAGCAACGCACCGTGATTCACGCGCCGATCTCAGGCCTCGTTGTCCGTGCGCACGTGGAAGACCATTCAATTGTAGAGCCGGGGACATCTCTAGCCACAATCGAAGACACGTCCGCGGTCGAGATACTGTGCCACCTGCGATCCGATGATGTTGACCTGGTGAGTCACTCGGCGCCGCAGGAGAATGCGGTCAGCCAGTCCGTGGATCAGAACATGGAAGTCCGGCCGGAAGCCACGGGCGACATCAACGTTCCTCATAGCCTGCCTGACTTACCGGCCACCATCCGATTCTCACGAGCCGGACGAGAGTACCGCTGGCGGGGCGTGCTGAGCCGGATTGACGGACAGGGCGTTGACACCGAAACGCGGACGATTCCCTGCCGTGTTCTTGTCACCCAGCCGCACGCGAGCGAAGTCTTTCCCCGCGAGGACAACGATCGCCCGCTCGCCTTGATCCGCGGCATGTTCGTCGCGGTTGAGCTACACTGCGTTACCAGACGCCCGCTCATCGCCGTGCCCGAGCTGGCAATCCGGCCGGGCAAGAAAGTCTGGGTGGTCCAAGACAGTAAACTTCAGATTCAGCCGGTGCGGATTGTCCGTATCGAGGACGCTAATGTCCTGATTGATGCTAGCGGGGACGGCCTGTCACTGAGCGACCGCGTGATCGTCTCTCCCGTACCCAACGCACGCGTCGGGCTGGACGTTTCGGTTGCCCGCTCGGCAAGTGGGCCGGGCCACACTGTTACCAGCGAGAGCGCTGACTCACGCGATGCAACGTGGCAAGCACAGACTTCGCAAGAAGTCGTCTTGTCTTCCGAAAAAGTGCGTGCTTTTGCGCAGCGAAAGGCGGCTCTTGTCCGGCGCTCCCAAGACGAGGGTGACATACCGTGAAATCCGTCGTCCGCTGGTCCGTTGATAATCGCGCCGCGATGAACATCATTTTCATCGCTGTTCTGGTCGTCGGTGGCTGGAGCGCGTTGTCGATACAACGTGAGTTCTGGCCACACTCTGATCTGGACGTGATTGACGTGAGCGTTGTCTACCACGGCGCCAGCCCAGAAGAGATTGAGAAGGGAATCTGCCAGAAGATTGAAGAAGCCGTACGCCCGGTGGAAGGTGTGCGACGTATCGCATCGACCGCCCGCGAAGGACAAGGCACGGTCGCGATTGAACTCCTCGCCGACGTAAATGAGTCCGAAGCCCAAGAGATTCTCGCGGATGTTCGGTCGCGTGTGGATCAGATTCCCAGCCTACCGGCTCTCGCCGAAGAGCCCGATATTTCACGCCGATCGTTAAGGAGCCCTGCCCTGCAAGTAGGTGTCATTGGACCTGCTGAATCGCGGGACGACGCGAGGCTGGCCCTGCGTTCCCTGGCCGAGGAAATCCGCGACGAGATTCTTCAGCTCCCGGAAATCAGTCAGGCGGAACTCATCGGCGCCCCGCGCTACCAAATTGACATAGAGATCTCCGAAGAGACGCTGCGCCGATACGGGTTGACATTGCAAAGCGTGGCCGACATCGTTCGTCGCGAAAACGTCGAGTTGCCGGGTGGTACGCTCCGCACGGGCTCTCAGGAAATCCTGTTGCGGGGAAGCAACCAGCACGCCATTGGGGAAGACATCGCGGCCCTGCCGCTGCTCACGCAACCGAATGGCACCGTGCTTGCGGTTGGAGATCTCGGCGTGGTGCGTGATGAGTTTTCCGACGATTCGGCGATCAGCCGAATCAACGGCCGTCCGGGCCTGGCGATCGCAATCGACACGTCGCCCACGGAGGACATCATCCAGGTGGGACACGCCATCTACGATTTCGTAAACAGCCGCGAGATGCCGGACGGTTACGAGTTGATCTATTTCCGAGATCGTACCGACGACGTCGAACGGAGGCTCGCGTTACTGGCGACCAACGGCTGGCAAGGCTTGCTGCTGGTGTTTGTGCTGCTGGCGTTGTTTCTCGAAAAGCGACTTGCGGTGTGGGTCGCTATGGGGATTCCGCTATCGCTGGCGGGCGCGTGCATCGTCATGTACTTCACCGGGCAAACGCTAAACATGACGTCCATGTTTGCCTTCCTCATCGCCTTGGGAATTGTGGTTGACGACGCGATCGTTGTCGGTGAGAACGTCCACGTACATCGCAAGATGGGAAAGAGTCGCCGGCAGGCGGCGATCGACGGAACGATGGAAGTGATGCCATCGGTGGTCACGTCGGTACTCACGACGGTGCTCGCATTCTTGCCGTTGTTGTTCATGACCGGCCGATTGGCCAAATTCACGCAAGTGCTGCCTTTGGCGGTGATTGCCATCCTGTGTTTCTCGCTGGCCGAGGCACTGACCGTCTTGCCGTCCCACCTGGCCCACAAGGGCGGCGTAGCGCAGCGCGTGCTCGGTTGGTTGTTCTATCCATTCCGATTCGTGCCCCGCGTGTTCGAACGCTGCAACCAGGCGACCGGCAGGTTACTCGATTGGATCGTCGAGCGAGTCTACTTGCCGTCGCTCCGATTCTCCCTGCAGTTTCCAGGCCTGATTGTCTGCGTGGCGGTGGGACTGCTGATCGCAACCATTGGCGTCGTACGATCCGGAACCGTACCGTACATCGTTTTGCCGCAGATTGATTCGAACTTCTGTACGGTACTCATCGCGTATCCCGACGGTACGCCCGAGCACATCACCGACCTCGCCACGAAGAAGCTCGAAAATGCAATCCATGCTGTCGACGATCAACTGATTGCGGAAGGGGCATCCGCGGTCGACGGGGGCGTTGTTGAAGCGGTACACCGCGCCGTCGGCTACGGTGCCAGCACCTATGGCGAAGTGTCCCAAGGGAGCCACGTCGGCAGCTTGACCGTCCAACTGACCGACACCTCGAATCGCAACATCACCAGCCAGCAGATCACTGCTCGGTGGCGAAAGACGGCCGGTGAATTCCCCGGCGTTGATCTGATTTCGTACGGGTCCGGGCCGCGCGGTATTGTCGCCCCGCCGATCGAGTTCTCCTTGCTCTCTCGCAGCGAAGATATTCCTCAACTCGAAGCAGCGGTCGCGCGGTGTGTTCAGCGGTTGCGGGAGTATCCGGGTGTTCACGACGTGACCGCAGGCGGCCGCCCGGGCAAATGGGAGTACCGGCTCAAAGTAAAGGAACGAGCGCAGGCCATGGGCGTTTCGCTGGCTGAGTTATCGCGAACGGTGCGAGCGTCCTACTACGGCGAAGAAGTGATGCGGCTGCAACGCGGTCGCCATGAAGTCGAGCTGCGAGTTCGTTATCCGCGCGACGAGCGACAATCGTTGGCGCGATTTGATGAAATCCGCGTTCGCGCAGAAGACGGCGCTGAGCGCCCGCTCACCGAACTGGCAGACATCGAAGTCGACCGCAGCTATTCGATGATCCACCGTCTGGACCAGATGCGATCGATTACGATCACCGCCGATGTCGATGAAGACACGGGCAATGCATTCAACATTACTGAGGACCTGCAGCAATCGTTGATCCCCGAGCTGCAGGCGGAAATGCCGGCCATCCGTATGCTCTGGGAAGGTCAGCAGGAACAGACCACCGAGTCAATGAACAGTATGTTCTACGGCGGCCTGTGTGTCCTGGCGGGGATGTTTCTCTTGCTGACGGTCCAATTCAAGTCAAACCTTCAAGCCCTCCTGGTTCTGCTGATTATTCCTTTCGGGGCCATCGGAGCGATCGCCGGCCACATCATCCAAGGCTTGCCATTTACGCTCTTCAGCATCTACGGTTTGGTGGCGCTGTCCGGCATCGTCGTGAACGATTCGATCGTGCTAGTCGACTTCATTAAGCGCCGCCTGGCGGACGGCCTGCCGTTGCGTGAGGCGTTGTTGGATGCCGGACGACGACGATTCCGCCCCGTGATTCTCACGTCGGTAACCACGATCGGCGGCATGCTCCCGATCTTACTGGAGACTTCTCGCCAGGCACAGGTTCTGATACCGATGGCGACCAGCCTGTCGTTCGGTCTGATCGTTGCCACCGCGCTGGTCTTGATCCTCGCCCCGACCGCGTTTCTTCTCACATGCGAGGAGTTTTGGTCACACACCGTTTTGGGCCGACCGCCGTTTGTGAGCCCAAATTCACAAGTAACCACAGCGGGAAGATAAGTACCATGAGTTTGCAGACCAAGTGTATGAGAACATTCTGCCTTGCGTTGACCGTCGCGTGCGCAACGCCATGTTGGGCGAACGATTACCCGATTGTCGATACGGGTCAGGAGCGGTGCTTCGAGAACCGGCTTGAAATCGAGTACCCAAAACCGGGCGAGCCGTTTTTCGGCCAGGATGCTCAATACCAGGGCAATCGGGCGGCGTACCGAGACAACGGCGACGGGACTGTCACGGATCTGGTGAGCGGACTGATGTGGCAAAAGAACCTTGGCCCGAAGAAGACGTTCAAAGAAGCGGTCGCCGGCGCGTCTACCTGCAAAGTCGGTGGACACCGCGACTGGCGTCTGCCGAGCATTAAGGAGCTGTACTCCCTGATACTGTTCAGCGGCGAAGATGTCGACCCGCAAAACGCAGACACCGCGGACCTGAAACCCTTCATCAACACCAAATATTTCGGGTTCGTGTACGGCGACCCGGCCAAGGGCGAACGGGTCATCGATTCGCAAGCCGCGACCTCGACCAAGTATGTCAGTACGACGATGCGCGGCAACGAAACGATGTTCGGCGTCAACTTTGCGGACGGGCGCATCAAGGGGTACCCGGCCGGCGCCCGTCGTCGGGGTTCGGCGAAATACTATGTATTCTATGTTCGCGGTAACACCGACTACGGCAAGAACGACTTCCACGATAACGGTGACGGCACGATCACCGATCGAGCGACGGGGCTCTGCTGGGCGAAAGTCGACAGCGGGCACCTGAAGGCCGGTGAGAAAAAGGACGGAAAACTGAACTGGGAGGAGGCGCTGCGTTGGGCTGAGGACTTGGAGTACGCCGGACATTCCGACTGGCGGTTGCCCAACGCCAAGGAGTTGCAGAGCATTGTCGACTACACACGTTCGCCCGACACGACCGAGTCGGCGGCGATCGATCCGGTCTTCCGCGTGACGCCCATCCGCGATGGTCTTGGCAAGGTCAACTATCCCTTCTACTGGAGCAGCACGACCCACAAGCGAATGGGCGGCGGCGAAGCGGCGGCTTATGTGGCTTTCGGCCGGTCGCAGGGGTGGATGTCCGGTTTCGGGGGGGAATATGACCTCTTGGACGTCCACGGCGCCGGTTCTCAACGCAGCGACCCCAAAGCCGGCGATCCTTCGCGATTCCCGCGAGGTCGCGGACCACAGGGCGACGTGATCGGAATCTACAACATGGTGCGTCCCGTGCGCGGTGGCAAAGCCAGCCTTCAAGAGAGCGGTCCGGAACTGGCACGGCAGCCCTCTGGACGACGCCGACGAGGCCCGGGCGAGAGAAGACCCGCTCGACAGGGCTCCGGTCCAATGGAGTCCGGCCGGGAGCGGCCCGGGAGCGGCAACCCGATGGGCAGCGCCGCAGAATTCGTCAAGCGCCTGGACCGCGACGGGGACGGCAAGGTATCTCGGCAGGAGTTCCAAGGACCCCGCCAGGCATTCGATCGCAGTGACCGCAACGGCGATGGCTATCTCTCTGAAGACGAGACTCCGACACGCCAACGCCCGGAAGGCCGACCTGGCGGCGTGCAAGGACGATCGGAGGGCCCGCAAGAACAACCAGGAGGTAGGCGGCGTGGACCACAGCAGCCGGGCGGTCAACGCGGCGGGCCGCGAGGCCGTCGAGGTGGCGCTACACAACAAAACAACGCTAGGGTTACTGCCGAGGAGACCGGGGCGGCCGCCGCGAGTGCGAGCGCTCGTGCAGACGCCGCTTGGCAGAAACTCCCCCCAAGTTTTGTGTTCATTCTGGCCGATGACATGGCCTGGACGGGACTTTCCGTGGCCAGTGACAATCGCATGCCCGAGTCGAAAAGCGATTTCTACCGAACGCCCCATATCGAGTCGCTGGCAAGAGACGGCATGCGGTTCTCTAATGCCTACGCGCCGGCCCCGATGTGCATGCCGACCCGAGCCAGTCTGCTCACGGGCAAGAGTCCGGCGCAACTGCACATGACCACGCCGGGCCCGGCCAATGGCCCCGTCGAGAACCACAAGCTGATCCCTCCGCGCCACGTCAACGCGTTGCCCACTGCCGAGATTACGATCGCCGAAGTCTTGCGACGACAAAACTACGCTACGGCCCACTTCGGCAAATGGCACCTCAACGGCGGCGGACCCGGCGAGCATGGCTTTGACCGCCACGATGGCGAAACTGGCAACCTCGGACCCGGAGCATACCAAGATCCGAACCCCAAGGACATTTTTGGCATGACTGGCCGCGCCATGAGCTTTATGGAAGACCAAGTCGTCGCGGGCAGGCCGTTCTACGTGCAACTCTCGCATTACGCGGTGCACGAGCCGAGCCAGGCGCTTCCCAGCACGCAGGAGGCGTTTGCGGGTGCGACCCCGGGCCGCATGCATCAGGACGTCGAATTCGCGGCCATGACGAAAGACTTCGACACGTCGGTCGGGATGGTCCTCGAGAAAATCCAGAGTCTCGGCATCGCGCAGAACACTTATGTCGTGTTCATGTCAGACAACGGAGCGGGTGGCCGTCAGGCAAACGCACCGCTGGCCGGCGGCAAGGGATCACTCTTCGAGGGCGGCATCCGTGTGCCGCTGATCGTTCGCGGCCCCGGCGTGCGTGCGGGAAGTTCCTGCCACGAGAGTGTCATCGGCTACGACCTGTTTCCCACCTCCTGCGAACTGGCCGGCCAGCGTTCCTTTGGACCATCCGAGCTTGAAGGCACCAGTATCGTGCCGCTGCTGCTCGGCAAAAAAGGCCTCGCTGCGTTTGAGCGTAACCGCGAGGAGTTGATCTTCCACTTCCCCCATTACGGTCAAGGCCCGCGCCAGAAGCCTCAATCGGCCATTCGGATAGGCAACTTCAAACTGCTCCGCAACTACGACACGGGCGACGAGCAACTGTTCGACCTCGCCCACGACATGGGCGAACAAACCGACCTTGCCCTGAAGATGCCGGACAAAAGGAAGGACCTCTCGGCCAAGCTCGACGCCTACCTAGCTCAAATCAAAGCCCAGCTTCCCACCGCCAATCCGAACTACGACCCAACGGAGGAAGCGGGCCAGCGCCGGGGAAGGAAACCAGGTCGGTCACGATCTGGCGGTCGGCCTAGGGGCTGATTTTCACTCCGTCACATTCAGGTTCCCGGGAAACGACCGGGCGTGTTGAAAAAGTCGACGCGGCCTCACTGGTTCAGCAGGAGATTCATCTTGATTGTTTTATCGGGTTCGCAGTATGGACAGGCTCGTTTTGATTCACAATGCCCCTTCAGGGAAGTCAATCAGCCCGGACGACGCTAGGATGGTCGGCGACTATCTTTTACGGCGCGAGCGACCGGAGTATGGTCGAGCGTCGGAGTATTTTGCCAGACCGGCAGAGCTCGGAAAGCAACTGGACTGCTTGCGCGAGGCAACCGAGGCAAATGGGATTGAGGACGATGAACTGTCGAAAGTGCTTGCCTGCGCAATCGATGGTACCCTCAAGCACTCTGACTGGCGTAACCTAATTTCAACTCTGACGCGAGGTCAACCAAAGGAATCCACAAGTTCGCCGAAGCGACGGCGAAGCAAAACTTCAGAAAACGATCGTTCTTTGAAACTGCTCGCCCAAGCAGAAATGCCGTGGAAACAAGTCATTCCTCATTTGGCAAAATCCCAAGCGTTGAGCGATGATACTGGGCAAGAAAAGCAGCAGGTGCAAGAGTATCTGAAGAGACTCGTTGGCAATCAGGATTGGCGTAAGCATGTACATCCTGCGGTCATGGGCGCTGCCATTGAGCGAGCCGGCAAAGATATCGACGCCCTCGTTTTTTACGAGGATTGGAGGGATCGTGGTAGTCGATCCGACGAAAAGCGTTACGTTCAGGTGCGATGGGTGGTCTGCAAATTACGTCAAGCTGATCGGCAGAATTCCCCATCAATGGACTTCTCGTCTACGAGCTCGTATTCAGTCGCCGAACCGGGTGCGAATGTAGAATCCTGCGACAGTTGCACCCGAAAGCCGATATTGGCTGTCCGTGAAGTATCCGCGACCCACGAGAGGGTCGGTTGTTCCGTAGTTGTATATGTCGGCTTATCGCTCCCCACGCCGCTCGGCGCATAGCTGTAGGCAACCAGCAAATCAGCGCCAGGTAATCCGATCGAAAAGAGTGACGAATCATCAGTCCCTATACCGCCGCCTGTACTTTCAGGGCTCTCACGAAAGCCAAGCATTATGTCCAGCGAACTGCTATCCCAGCCGATGATTGCCCCGTCGCTCAGTGGCCACAAAAACGTAACCGTTCACGGAGTTACGTTCAATAGGCTTGGGGCCGGTTGATTTTGCCGTTTGGCCCTGATGGATTTGTGAAGAAACGAAAAGAAGTTGC
>NYXM01000176.1 GCA_002685655.1 Planctomycetaceae bacterium | reverse complement strand
CAATGTACCACACGAAAAGACCATCGAACAGATTGGCAAGGCACTGAACGAGCTGGGGGAGTACGGTGCCGGGCTCGGCCAACAGGTTCGTTTAGAAGTCCATGGCCAGTGTGCCGCACTCCCCACGATCAAAGCCATCATGGACGTGGCCGATGATCCGAATGTTGCCCTTTGTTGGAATTCGAACAAACAGGATCTTCAAGGAAATGGACTGGCGGCTAACTACGCGCTGGTCAAGAAGCGATTTGGTGCCACCTGTCACGTACGCGAATTGGACAGCAAGGATTATCCGTACCAAGAGCTGATCAATCTGATGGTCAAGGACGACTACGCCGGATACGTGATGCTCGAGGCATCGAGCCAACCGGTGGATCGCGTGGCGGCATTGCGGGCGCAGGTGACATTGTTCAAGAAGATGGTGGCGACGGCACAGAAATCGATCGGCTAGTGCGTGTCGCACTGACGTGTAGCGTTCACCGCGATCTGTTTCATGAGTCCAAACGGCAAAAATCCGCTACCGTGAATAGGCACGCGCTCTAGGCAATGTTCCGTGAAGTGAAGTGCACGCTCAGCCGAAATACGCCTTAGCCGTCGTTGAAATGACATGGCTGTTGCTGTGAGAGGCAGTGGAACGCGCCTAGCCCCCACACCATGTCGACGGCCGGCAATCCGATCACGGCGCGACTGGGTAGCAGTTCTCGCATGATGGCCACGGCCTGTGCGTCGGCGGGATCGTCGAATTGCGGTACGATGACACCGCCATTGACGATATAGAAATTGCAGTAGCTGGCTGGAAGACGATGGCCATCGTGGAACTTGGGTTGGGGCAACGGCAACGGAACGACATCCAACGCCGCGCCATCCTGGTCGGTCATCGCTTGCAATTGCGCCAGATTTTCGCGTAGCGGCGCATCATTGGGGTCGGACCGATCAGTGGTCGTGGCGGCGACGACGGTCTTCGGGCCGACGAACCGGGCGAGTTGGTCGATGTGGCCGTCCGTGTCGTCTCCGGCAAGGTCACCGCGCTCGATCCAAATCACGTGCTTTGCCGCCAGATAGTCACGAAACAGACGCTCGAAATCCTGGCGGTGCAAACGTGGATTGCGATTTGGATTCAGCAGACACGATGGTGTTGTCAGCACCGTCCCCTGTCCGTTGCCTTCGATCGCGCCTCCCTCCAACACGACGTCGACGGAAAACCGTTGGCAGTCGAGCTGCGTGGCGATCCGTGCGGGAACGGCGTTGTCGTGGTCGAACGGTGGGTACTTGTCTCCCCAGGCGTTGTATTGCCAGTCGATCAATGCGAGGGTTTCATCGGGTCGATCACCCTGTGTCATTGTCTGTGGCGATTGAACGAGAAACGTCGGCCCGTGATCACGACACCAGGCGTCGTTGGTTGGAATATCATGCAAGGTGACGTTACTTAGTTGACCGACGTGCGCCCTTGCGTTTGCAAGTGTGCTTTCGCCGCCAGCGAGAATCTGAACCGGTTCGAATTCCGCGATTGCGCGGACGAATGCGGCGAATTGCGGGGGAATGTAGTCGAAAATCCCTGGCCACGTTTCGGCATTGTGGGGCCAAGATAGCCACGTCGCCGTGTGCGTTTCCCATTCGGCGGGCCAGTGGTAGCCAAGTGCCGCCGGTGTAGCGTCAGCGTGCGTCATCGAGCATCCGTTGGTTGAGCCCGCCGTAGGCGTCGATGCGGCGGTCCCTGAGGAACGGCCAATGCGTTCTCGCAACGTCGATCAAATCCAAGTCGCAATCGACATGCAAGATCTGTTCGACCGTATGCCCGGCGCGGGCCATCACTGTCCCATAGGGGTCGCAGACGAACGACGCGCCCCAGAATTCGAGATCTCCTTCGTGGCCAGTTCGGTTCGGTGCGGCGACAAAAATCCCGTTGGCAATGGCATGACTGCGCATCATCGTTTCCCAAGCCGCATGTTGGGTTGCGCCGCAGGCCTCTTTTTCATCGGCAAGCCAACCGATGGCAGTCGGGTAGAAGAGAATTTCGGCACCGGCAAGCGCCGTCAACCGCGCGGCCTCGGGAAACCACTGATCCCAGCAAACGCAAACACCAATCTGACCGAACCGCGTGGCAAAGCTACGAAAGCCGAGATCGCCGGGTGTGAAATAGAACTTCTCGTAAAACTGCGGATCGTCTGGAATGTGCATTTTGCGGTAGAGGCCGCAGAGACCGCCGTCGACGTCAAAGACGACCGCTGTGTTGTGATACACACCGGCGGTGCGCCGTTCAAACAACGATCCCACGACTACAATCTCGTGCTCTCGTGCGGCTTCGCTCAAAGCCTGGCTTGTCGGCCCGGGAATCGGTTCGGCATCAGAAAATCGTTCGTGGTCTTCGCGCTGGCAGGGGTACGGGGTTGCAAACAACTCTTGTAAACAGACGACGTGCGCACCTCGTGCGGCCGCTTCGCTGATCTTGCGCAGCGCCGTGGCCACATTTTCATCCTTCGACGAGGTGCATTGCATCTGCACCAATGCGACGGCAGTCGTTCGAGTCATGAATGAAGTTCTTTGCAAGGAAGCGCGACATCCACTGGGACATCATCAGCCGTGATGGTAGTCTAAGGCCGATGGACGCGAAACTACTACCCGGGCTGTTTGTCACGGGCACCGATACCAACGTTGGCAAGACGCATGTGGCGGCGCGAATTGCGGCGGCACTGGTGAATGCGGGCCATTGTGTGGGTGTTTACAAACCCGTGGCGAGCGGCGTGCCTGAGGCGACAGATGCCGGTGAATCGAATGCCAGCGACCCCGCCTTGCTCTGGCACGCCGCGGGCCAGCCGGGTGAATTCGATCGAGTCTGCCCGCAGCAATTCAGCGCCCCGCTGGCACCCCACCAGGCGGCTGCGGCGGCTGGTCAACAAGTGGATACGGAACTCCTGCGAACGGGCCTCGAATACTGGCGGAATCACAGTGACATTGTGATCGTTGAAGGCGTCGGCGGATTGATGTCGCCGATCAGTCTCGACGATTATGTCGCTGACCTTGCCGCCGAATTTGGGTTTCCGCTGATCGTCGTCGCGTCAAATGCGCTCGGCGTCATTAACCAGACGCTGCAAACCTTGATCACCGCAGCGACCTTCCGCGACGGTCTCGATGTGGCCGGAATCGTGCTCAACCAAAGCGTTGCCCCGGAAACGGCCGATGACGTCAGCCTGACGAGCAACCGGCGTGAGCTTGAGCAGCGCTGCGTGCCGCCGGTGGTCGCCGAGCTGAAATGGGACGCTGACGGGTTTGATGTGGAAGTCGATTGGTTCGGTTTGGCGAGTCGCTCGGCGGACTAGAAAGCCTGTATCAGGATTCAGTTTGCAAATGAGTCAGGTTTTCAGCGACGGGCACCGACCGTAGGTTGGTGGGGGAGCGGGTCGCCGCGACCGAGCGATAGCTCGCGTCGGTCCGAGGCACAGCCTCGCTAGTCAGTTTCCGCCTACAGCACGTCTGCGATTGCGGTGCAAAGTCGATCCATGTTGCCCGGAGTAATCCCTGCAACATTGATCCGGCCGCCGGCGGTCACAACGTAGACTGAATGCTTGTTGCGGAGTTCGTCGACCTGCATTGGTGAAAGTCCGGAGAATGAGAACATCCCGTTCTGTGCGGCAATAAACGAGAAATCGTGTCCTGGCGCCTTGTCTCGCATGGCCTCGACGAAGAGTGTCCGCATCGAATTGATCCGGTCGCGCATGACCGTCAGTTCTTGTTCCCACTGAGCTCGTAATTCTGGATCAGACAGCACGGCGGCAACGATCGCTGCTCCGTGTTGAGGTGGATTGGAATAGTTCGTGCGCACGCAAACTTTGGCATGACTGAGTGCGGCGGCTGCGGCGGCCGGCTCGTCTGCAATCAGCGTCAGTGCGCCCACACGCTCCGAATAGAGACCAAAGTTTTTTGAAAACGAGCTGCATACGATCGCTTCGGTTCCGTCCCTGCAAACTTCGTGCAGGCCGCGCACGTCCGTTTCCAAGCTTTCGCCAAAGCCTTGATAGGCGAGGTCGATCAACGGCAGTAGAGCGCGTTGGCGCACTACGTCGCCGATTCTCTTCCACTGTTGGGGCGTGGGGTCGATGCCGGTAGGGTTGTGGCAGCAACCGTGCAAGAGCACGACGTCACCAGAAGGGATCTCCTGAAGAGAACCAAGCATGGCTTCAAAGTCCAAGCCAACACCGGCAGCGTCAATGTACTCGTAAGTTTCGATCTGGCAGTCGGCGGCTGCAAAAACTTTTGGGTGATTGACCCAGGTGGGCTTGCTGCACCAGACCGTTGCGGCAGGCAGCTTCTTCCTGAGGAAATCAGCCGCGACGCGTAAGGCACCCGTTCCGCCCGGAGTCTGCAGACTGACCGACCGACCGGACTTGACGATTTCATGATCCACACCGAACAGCAATTCGCGCGTTAACTGGCCGAACTGTGGCAGGCCGTCGATTGCCAAATAGCTCTTGCTTGCCTCTTGATCAACCAAACGCTGTTCGGCCGCCTTGACGCAATCCAATACCGGCGTCTGTCCCGTCGCGTCTTTGTATACGCCAACACCCAAGTTGATCTTGTCAGGGTTGGGGTCGCTCTGAAACGCTACATTCAGGCCCAAGATGGCGTCCGGTGGAGCCGTATCAAGATGTTCGAACATGGGAGGATTCCTGGCGTGAATCTGGCGACCAGAAGCCGGACACACTGAGTTCAAAAACGAGGCTAGTTGATGATGTCACAAAAGCGAATACCGTTGCCTGCCGGCGGCGAAATCAGAGTAACCAGTGACTTGGGATTCCTTGCCCAATGCACCCACGCGGGCGGTTGACGATCGTACTCACGGCGTGGGACAATCATCGTAGCTTGAGGGTTCGCCTCCAGGTAGGCCCCGTTTGTGGTCGAGCGCCTCTCGCGACACTCCTTAATGCACTCCAGCGGTGGCCTCGACCGCGACGCTCCCCGCGTCTATTTTTTCAGATCGCCGCTCGCGTTACTTTCCGTGGCGAATTCGTAGAAACCCGTTTCTGGCGATAGTAAAGATGAAAAAGCAACGTATTGGTGCCTGGCTTCTGGGAGCTCAGGGCGGTGTGGCGACGACCACGATTGTCGGCCTGATCGCGTTAAAAAACGGCCTGACTGGAAATCAAGGACTGGTGAGCGCCTTGCCCCAATTTGCCGGTCTCGATCTGTTGGACTGGGGTGACCTGGTGGTCGGTGGGCACGATATTCGCGAGACGACGCTGTACGACGAGGCGATGAAGTTGGCCAATGTCAGTCGAGCGATCGACGGAAACCTGGTCGAACGGATCAAGGCTGAGCTGGACGAAATCGACACGCGGCTGCGCCCCGGGGTCTTATTCAACGTCGGAGCCACGATCGAGGCGTTCGCCACGGACCAGTTGCGCGGCCAAGCCGAGTCACCTCGGGCATCGATCTCGCGGGTCCAAAAGGACCTGCAGGAATTCACGCAGGAAAATGATCTCGATCAAGTGATTGTGGTTAACGTCGCTTCGACGGAGCCACCCATCGATCCTGAATCGCTGCCAGCGACCTGGGACGAACTTAACAGCACACTGGAAGATCCGGCATCCTGCCCACTGGCCGCCAGTTCGCTCTACGCCATCGCGACGCTGGCATTGGGAATCCCCTTCGTCAATTTTACGCCATCGCTCGGTTCGGCTCCCGAGGCAATTTGCGAATTGGCACTAGCGGCCGACACATGTCACATGGGGCACGACGGCAAGACCGGCGAGACATTGCTTAAGAGCTCTTTGGCTCCGATGTTTGCCAATCGCAACCTGGAAGTCATGAGCTGGGTGGGCCACAACATCTTTGGCAACATGGACGGTAAAGTGCTGGATGACCCTGCGAACAAGAAAACGAAAGTCACCAGCAAGGACCGATTGCTGGGACAGATTTTCGGGTATTCGCCACAAACTTTGGTCAGCATCGAGTACATCGAAAGTCTGGGAGATTGGAAGACCGCCTGGGATCATATCCACTTCCGCGGGTTTCTGGGCACGCCAATGATGATGCAGTTTACCTGGCAAGGTTGTGACTCGTTGTTGGCGGCGCCGCTGGTGCTGGACCTGATTCGATTTACCGAACGTGCGCATCGGCGTGGCGACCGTGGCTTGCTGACGTTCCTGGCAAGCTTCTTCAAGAGTCCGCTGGGCATCGACGAAAACAGTTTTGTTCGCCAGTTTCAGTTTCTCGAGGACTGGGCGGAGACGGTGTAAAACTCGCGGCTGATCAATAACGAAATGGCGTTGTCAACCTAAGGCTGCTGCTTTTCAGTTTCCAAATCCAGCCGCTTCAATGTCAAATTCCGCACGGCTGCTTTCGTATACCAGGCTGCGAAGCCGAGCGGCCGGACAGGTTCTTGTTCCCACCAGATAGAAAGTTTGCGGCCTTTGAGCGTAACGTCGACGATTTGCTCGTCGTCAACCCAGGCTGCGACGGTTTCTCGAGTGACCCGCAAACGAAGTCGGTACCAGCGGTCCTGTTCGAATTCTCGATAGTCCGTCGTGTCATTTTCAACCGCGGACATGCCATCCAGGTTCGAAATGCCGGTAACGCCGCCGCCCCACCCACCAACGATCAAGGACAGGTAGTTCTTGTTGACTGGAAAAGTGAGGCCACAGAAAAAATCAGAGCCTTGAATCCGCTTAGCTTCCCAGTTCAGTTCATAGTCGATCCGTGGTGGTTTACCGGAGATCGCAATTCCCGTGGCGGGGCTGCCTTGGTCCAGGATCACAGCCCCGTCTTTCACCGTCACTTTTCCGTGACGTTCGAAATCATACTTGTTCAGCACACGCCATCCGGCGAGGCTGTGACCGTCAAATAGCGATCTCACGGTAGGATCCTGGTCGATGCGTTGAAGTTCCAGCCAGTAGCTGAGCGCATTGCCAGAACGGCTGCCGGGCAGAGAGATCGCCGTGACCGAACCGTTCATCGTTTCCTCGCGCAATTTCAGGCGAAGATGCAGATGGTAGGGCCGACGATTTGCATCGTCTGTGCCGACATCACCGGCAAACTGCCCGGTCAAGACATCGCTGTTGAGTCTCGATTGGCTTAAGAGCGTCTTTAACTGACCGCCCATTTTTATCTGCACATCCCCATCCGGTTTGGCCCACATTTCGATCTGCTGCTGCCCCGAATAAGTCGAAACGCGGCCCTTCCAGTATCCGACCAACCCGGGCGGACAATGCGGTTTCGACGGCTGCGGATTGGGTTCGTGACGACCCGAGGCTAGATGGCGTTGCTTATCGTACTGCGGCAGCATCGCGCCGAGGATTTCACGCGTCATCTCCAACGGTAGCGATGTGCTCGCATTGCAGAGCGCCACGACGACCAAGTTCTCACCGGGCACCAACGTCAATCTCGTGCGCACACCACCCATTCCCCCGGTATGGCTGACCGTTTTGTAGCCATGCTCATCTTCGTCGATAAACCACCCGACGCCGTACTGCCGGCCATCGGCGAGCTTGACGGTTGGTTCTTGCATTTCATCGATCTGATGTCTGTCCAGGATCTCCTGTTGCCCCGGCCCACGTTGATGGAGATGAAACATGCCGAACCGGACCAGGTCATGAGCGCTGCTGAACACGGCCGATGCACCCGGATGGTCGAATGTATAGAAAGGGAGCGGCGTTTGGTTTGGACCGTAGCGGACGGCCGCCACGTGTTGCAACTCGGCAGGAACATCGACCGATGTGTGCGTCAGACCCAAGGGAAGAAAAACGTCACGCCACATGAACTCCGCGTAGCTCGTTCCCGACTTACTTCGGATCAGATCGTCCAACACACCGTAGCCGAAGTTGGCATATTGAAAGCGTTCGCCGGGTGCGGACATCAGCACCCCGTACCGTCGTAGCGACTCGTCAAACTCGGGCCGTTCGAAGGATTCGTCTTCATAGAAGAACTGATAGTGGAGCGGCAGACCGGACGAATGATTGGCAAGACGGCGGATCGTCGCCTCGGAAACTTTGCCCACGCGTGCCGTTAGTCCCGTGTTACCCAAGTGCTGGTTGACGGGATCGTCCAGCTGCAACTCACCGCGTTGCACCAGTAGCATGAGCCCAGTGGCCGTAATCGGCTTGGAAATCGAGGCCAGCGAGTACATCGTATGTTCGCTGGCTAGCACCCGGTTTTCTCGATCCGCCCAACCGAAACCTTGCTCCCATAAGATCTTGCCGTCCCTGGCGACAGCGACGGCCAGCGACGGAACCTGTTGATCGACCAAGGCCTGCTGGATTTTCTCGCGAAGTGGGGCGAACTTGTCCGCCTCGGTTTCGTCGGCCTTGACAACCGCAAAATTTGCCGTTGCCGCGATCAAAAAAGCAAGACAGCCGAGTGACAACCGCAAAGTGGGCATGGGAATCTCCAGAAAATCGAGGGATGACGGCTGCTATGATGGTTCATCTGACCTAGACATGCAAACGCCAGCCGCCACGTTTCTCTTGCCGCATGATGCCGGCGTAAGGTATTCTTCAGAACTGCATACCATTCCATTCGAGGTAGCCGCTATGTGGAAGTTTCCACCACCCATCACCCTCGGCTCGCGTTTTTGGCTGGACCAGCCGCGCCAACTTCTAATGACCGGGGTGGCCCTCCTGCTGGTGATGATGGCACCGCCCGCCTGGGTGCGGTCTGACGAGCCCGATCTAGAGGGACACAGGGCACTGGCCGCGAAAGTCGACCAGTTAATTGCCGATTTGGGCGCCGACCAGTTTGCTCGCCGTGAAAACGCGCAAGCCGCTTTGAAGCAGTTAGGGTTGGTAGCCTTCGACGCGCTCATCAAGGCGCAGCGGCATCCGGATATCGAAATCGCGCTGCGAGCGCGCTATCTGGTGCGGAGTCTGCCAATCCGGTGGGCCCGCGATACGGACCCTCGCCGCGTGAAGGGACTGCTGGCGACCTACTCGGAAGCAAATCGAGCGGACCGCTTAAACCGTATGCAGCAATTGGCGGCCATGCCGGATTCAAGCGGCATCGAGGCCTTGTGTCGCCTGGTCCGCTTCGAAACGGATCATCTTCTGTCCAAGGAAGCCGCTCTGTTGGCAATCAGTCACGTGGCGTCAGAGGATGCGACAGCACGCAAGGAACTGGCGAATCGGATTCGCGCAACGATCGAACTGAGCAACCGGACAGGCGCGGGCTGGATGTTGACCTACGCCCGGACCTTGGAAGCTGGCGAGGACACCGTTGATCAATGGCAACAGATTGTGGATACCGAGTTTGAGAACCTGGCGCGTTTCCCCGAGAACACAGATCGGGACATCGTGCGCGACTTATTGCGATGGCAGGCCGAGTTATTGCGGCAGCTGGGACGCCAAGAAGCTGCGATGGACGCGATTCGCCGAACACTTGATCTGATGGAAGGAGATCGCGGGGAGATCTTCGACATCGTCGATTGGTCGCTCCAGCGCAAGGCATGGACCGTAATCGACGAAATCGCCACGCGGTTCCCCATTGAATTCAACAAGGAAGCGAGGCTGGTCTATCGCCTGGCCGAAGCCCAGCGGAAACGTGGCGAAGAACCACTTGCACTGGAAACAGCGGCACGCGCATTGGCCATGCATCCCAATCTCTTGGAACGCCATGTCGAGACAGCGTACAACCTGATGGGCCGTCAGATGTACGATTGGTCGGAAGACGAGTATCGGCTGGTCATCGATGCCCAAGAGACTGAAAACCGTATCACCCTCGATGCCCGTGACCTGCTGGCCGATATGCTGTTCGACTTGGGCCAGCTTAAGGAGGCGGCGGACGTCGCCCAAGCCGCGGTTGACGCGATTGATAAGGACCCCAGGCTGGTGCAGCAGTCGTCCAGAGCCGTCGCCATGGTGAAGGGCAAGGCTGCGTTTTACCACGCCGTGCACTTCGGCAGCATCGGCGATCATGCCAAGCAGATTGAATTCCTGGAGAAAGCGATCGCGCTGGAGCCGATGCAGCCAGATTATCTGATCGCGATGTATCGTGCCGAAAAAGCGGATAAGCCGTGGCGAGAAGCGACTCTGAAACGCATTCAGAATTCGGCCGATCGATTGCGAGATGAGATTCGTCTTGCCGAACAGACAGTGCGCAACCCACGTCCCGAGAATCGCAATGACATCGCAGCGGCACTGGCTCAGGCGAACAACGAATTCGCCTGGTTGATCAGCAATACGGTCGGAGACTATCGGGAAGCGTTGCAATGCAGCCTGAAATCTCTCGAACTGCAGCCTGGTTCAGGTGCCTTTCTCGACACACTTGGACGGTGCTACTACGCCGTGGGAGATCTTAAGAATGCCGTCAAGACACAAGAATTGGCGGTAAAACAGTCACCCTACTATCAACAGATTCACCGTCAACTAAGATTCTTTAAAGAAGAACTCGCTAAACAGAAGGCTGGCCAAGAATCGCGCCCGCCGGACGAATCCGCAGATGAACCAAACAGTTAACCCGTTGGTTTGCCTGCGATTTCAGCATCTGTTCGCAACGCGTCTCGGCTGGAATTCCGAGGGCTGGCAATCCGAGGGCTGGCAATCGTGGAGTTGAAACGATCCCTGTCGTGCCCCTCCTCGTCTTCAAGTGACTCAGGCCAAACTCATGTCGACCTCATCCTCGCCTGAACCGATTCCGCAACTACCAGTGGACGATGTTGGTAACGTCGAGATAGCGGAGCCCGTCGAAGCAATCGAGCCTACTAAAGCAATCGAACAAGTCGAATCGTCGGACAGTTCATTGCATTGGGCGATATTGTTGATGGCGGTGTGCGTGATGATGCTGGCAGCCATCTTGCAGATACGCGGTTCGGAAATTGTCGTAATTCCAGTTGTCGATCTGCCCTTGCCTGGCACTTGCACGTACAAGAAAATTGTGGGCATGGAATGCCCTGGCTGTGGACTGACACGTTGCTTCATCAGTATTGCCCATGGAAGGCCAGTCGCGGCTTGGTACTTTAATCCTGCCGGTATTCTGTTTTTTGTGATTGTCGCGGGACAGATTCCGTTTCGGGGAATTCAGATCTGGCGAATTCGTCGCGGGCTGGCTGAATTTCGTTTGGGTCGAGTCGCTCATTACCTGTTAGGAGTCTTGATTGTCGCGCTTCTGACGCAGTGGCTTATCCGCACGTTCTTCGTGTGACCATCGGCGTCTTGTGGAGTCTGAGAATGACTTCATTTTGGCCCCAGATTCGAGACATGAAAAAGATACAAATTGATGACATGGAATTGAGCGTGAGGCAGGACGGTCAGGGACCGCCCTTCTTGTTCGTTCACGGGTTTCCGCTCGACCACACAATGTGGAACCAGCAGATCGCCGAGTTCAGCAAGGACTACCACGTTATCGCGCCGGACCTGCGTGGCTTTGGCGCAAGCGGGTTGGGCAGTGAACCGGTATCAATGGCCAGGCTGGCCGACGATCTGGCGGTCATGCTTAGCGAGCTTCAGATAACACGGCCGGTCGTGTTTTGCGGCCTATCGATGGGAGGCTACATTGCCTGGCAGTTCTGGGCTCGCCACTCCGATCGCCTGGACAAGCTGATTCTGTGCGACACGCGGGCAGCTGCCGATTCCGCCGCAGCCGCACAGGGTCGTCGCGAAACCGCCATGCGAATTCTGAGCGAAGGTGCCGGTGAATTGATCGAAGGGATGTTGCCAAAGCTCTTTGCAAATGCCACAGACAACACAAATGCTACCGACAACTCATTGCCGAAGTTGGTACAGGCCACACGTTGCGTGATGGAATCCACCAGCCCGCGAACCGTCGCCGCAGCTCTCCTGGCGATGGCGGCAAGACCAAACATCGAGCCCCGTTTGGCCGAGATCTCAGTGTCAACATTGCTTCTCTGCGGCGAACACGACCTGATCACACCAGTCGACGAGATGCAGCAAGTTGCCGCCGCCATGCCCGACGCCCAGTTTGAAGAAATCAGCGGTGCGGGGCATATGGCGCCGATGGAGCAACCTGCGGCAGTGAATCGGGCGATCCGCGAATTCCTTGAGCGCCACGCGTAACGAGCGGAAGCGGAGGGCCTAGAAAGCTCGTATCAGGTTCTTCTTTACAAATGAGTCAAGTTTTCAGCGACGGGCACCGACCGCAGGTTGGTCGGTGAGTGCGTCGCTGCAATCGAGCGATAGCTCGTATCGGTCCGAGGCACAGCCTCACTAGTTGGACAGCGCCAGTTTCATCGTTAAGTAGTTGCTGAAATTGGCCTTCCATCAACAGAGAGAAATAGGCGATCCTCCGCGTGGTT
>NYXM01000175.1 GCA_002685655.1 Planctomycetaceae bacterium | reverse complement strand
TCGCTTGGGTCAGCCCTGGAAACCTCACGCAGAGAGGCGGCAGTGTGCTGACGATCGAGAAGTCAGCCGGCGTATTTGACGCGATTGTGTTTGGCGAACGCGTGACGGGAAAATGGATGGCGGGAAGCAACGGTTTTAGCCGGACGGCAAAAGAACAGGATGCTACTTCCGCGGAAACTGCCGATGCCAAGACGCTCGTTCAAATCGCCATCACTTACAGGGGCAAGCAAGTCACGATCTATCGTGACGGCGAGGAATACGCCAAGTATGTTGTGGAGGATTCGGAACGCTTTGACAGTGAGAGCATGGTTCTGATGGGCTTGCGCCACCGCGATGCACAGGCGGAAAATCGCTTCTTCACGGGAAGCGTCGAAGATGCGCGGATCTACAATGTCGCGCTCGACGAGCGGTCGATTGCCGCACTGAAGCCCAACGAACTGTCAGACCCCAAGCCTCTTGCCTGGTGGAGTTTCGAGGACGGCACCGTGGCAGACCGGATGAATCTGTTTCCCACGACCATGCTTGTTGGCGACGCGAGAATTGCGGGCGGTAAACTTCATCTCGACAGCACCGGCGCGTACATGATGGCAACAAAGGCAGTCGAGAAACTGGGACCAGCGACGTTCGATTTCGACAACGTAAACACAACCGCGAGAAGCTTGCGAGAGAAACTGCTCAGCGACCCGTACCGCCCGGGCTACCACTTCACAATCCCAGAAGGACGCGGTATGCCGTTCGATCCCAACGGGGCCATCTTCTGGAAGGGACGGTACCACCTGTTCTACATCTTCCAGGACAAGAGAGGCCACAACTGGGGGCACGTATCGAGCACGGACCTATTCCACTGGCGACACCATCCGACGGGACTCGTCTCGGGTATGTTCAGTGGAAACTGTTTCATCAACCAGAATGGTCGGCCGACGATGTGCTACCACCAGGTCGGTCAAGGTAACGCCATGGCTGTCGCCGTTGATGACGAACTCAACGACTGGACGAAACTGGAATCCAACCCGATCACGCCAGTGACCAAACCGGGCGATCCGCATCACGACAAATATAGATCGTGGGACCCGTTCGGCTGGGTCGAAGATGGTACATACTACGCCATCTTCGGCGGAAAACGGCCTGCGATTGCCAAGTCTGACAGCCTGGAGGGCGAGTGGAAGTATGTTGGCGATCTGATGGCTAACACCGTCGAAGGCGTATCAATTACCGAAGACGTATCCTGTGCCGACCTTTTTAAGATCGGTGACAAACACATGCTGTTATGCATCAGTCACACGCTCGGCTGCCGCTACTACCTCGGAGACTGGAAAGGTGAGGCGTTTCATCCAACTTCTCACGAGATGATGAGTTGGGTGGACAATTCGTTTTTCGCTCCCGAGAGCCTGTTGGATGACAATGGCCGCAGGATCATGTGGGCTTGGATTTTTGACGGACCCGGGTTCAAAACGCGCATGGATTCCGGATGGTCGGGCACGATGAGCCTGCCCCGCGTTCTCTCGCTGGGCGAGGACGGCAACCTGCGCATGAACGTGCCGAAAGAGATCGAGAAACTGCGGTACAATCCGAAGAGCAAAGAACAGCTCACGGTAGAAGCCGACTCCGAGTTGGCTCTGGCGGACATTGGTGGAAACAGCCTCGAGCTAATCGCGGAAATGCACGGCCAAGACGCCAAACAGTTCGGCGTCAAGGTGTGCTGCTCGCCGGACGGCAAAGAGCAGACTCTGATCTATTACGACGCGACGGACAGGAAGCTGAAAATTGACACCCGCGCGTCGAGCGTAACAGAAGGGGCCAAAGGCATTGAGGCCGGCCCTTTGGAGTTGAACGAAGGTGAGCCACTGAGGCTACGTGTTTTTGTGGACAAGTCGGTCGTTGAGGTGTTTGCCAACGATCGTCAGGCGGTGATGCGGCGAATCTATCCAGCAGGCGAAGACAGCATCGGAGTGACACTTTTTTCCAACGGCGGCCCAGTCACTGTCCCACGACTCGACGCCTGGGACATCATGCCATCGAATCCGTATTGACGCGGCCACATCAATCGGCTGTCAAGAGAAGGCCTCCGAAACTTGTTCATCTGCGCGCCTGTTTCATGGAAGCAGGCACACGCCGTGTGGCGTCCGCTGCTGCGGCAAACGGAGTGTGCCTGCTACTTTGGTTGGCGGTCCTACGGCCCTATTCCTTGCTCACAAAGTACTCATCCCAGCCACCCAGGTAAGGCGCGTTGCAATCGATCCAGGCGGCAACGGCTCGCCGCTCATTCGCCGAGAGCTTCACTTGGTGGTGCCCGGCGTCAAGGAGTTTTAGCAATGCACTGCGGTGGGAGCCGATCGCGTACTGCCGGAGCGGCACGTTTTCGCCCTCGTAGCCTCCAAGCCGAGCGTAGTCGACGTGCTTGAGCAGATGCATGAATGACGCGGTGACCTCGAATGTGCGGAATGGCCAAGGATCACCAGGATGCTCGTTGTTGGCTCCCTTCGCTACGACCAAGTGATTGCTCGTCAAATCGAAACTCTTTTTGGCACCCTTGCTCCCGTCGTGGCAACTCACGCAATGCCGATTGAGAACGGGCTGCACGAGTTTGGGAAAGCTCACGGGAATAGCGCCCCAGGGCGGCGGCGAGATTTTCGAGGGTCGGTTCACGAACGCTATGGCTGACCGGTTCGGCGGCGCGCTCCCATAAGACTCGTGGCAGCCAACGCAACTGATCCTTTCATTGGGCTGTAGATTCATGAAACTCCGCATTCCCCGGATGTTCATGTAGTTCTCATCGAGCGCCTGCAGAAAGAGGGACTTGCCTGAGGGAAGTTCGAAATGGGCTGAACCATCCTGCTCCACGGGGACAGTCCCCAAGATGGCTCGCGGGTCCCAGCCCGAACCGACGCCCATGTCAAGCCGCTGCGGATTCGAGTGCGCTAACTTGGGGATCGTCTCCAGGACGCGAAGATACTTCACCGTGCCTCTCTCAACGCCCGGCAAGCCGCGATAGACATCTAGCATCAGAGCAGTGCCCGTCTTGGCATCGGGCTGGTTGGATGCGATTTGCTTCCCCAATTGCGACGGGCTCTTCCGTTGCTTCAGCGGGATCGGGCTGTAACAGGATAGCTCCGAGTCACGGTAGATCAGTTCCTTGTTGCCGTGGACGTCCAACAAGTAAATGCCGTAGCCTGCTGCGGCGTTATGGGCTCCTTCGAAACTATAGCAGGCCAGGTAGAAATTCTCCGACAACGGATAGGGAGCGTTGTACCAACCAGCAGTATGTTCCGCGGATTCCGGCTCTGGCGTCTCCGGGTAACGCACTTCGGGCGTCACTCGCACAAGACCGCTCGGTTCGCCTCGATTCTTATCCAAGTCAACGATGCAGATGGGGCCGACGCCGCAATTGTGGTGTGCGGCGCCGGTTGTGATGACCTTGCTCGTGCCGGGAATCTGTCGAGCTTCAATAAACGATCGGGGGCCCGGGCTGAAAGAGTAGTGGTCTCCGTACGCCAGCTTCGCCGCCGTGCCATCCGGATTGACTGTCCACAGGTACTGGATGTTATTGAACGCCTTGAGGACATATTCCCAACGCATGTAGATGATTCGCCCATCATCCAACACGCTGGGAAACCATTCGCCCTCCTTGGCTTCGGTAATGGCGAGCACGTCTGAACCATCGCCGTTCATGGTGAACATCGAAAAGACAATCGCCCAGTCGCCACATTGCACCAGTCGGTTGCAGCGAGACGAGGTGAAACAGATCCGTCCATTGGGCAGATAGCAGGGTTCCGTGTTTTCCCCAGGACCATCTGTTAACTGATGCAGTCCAGTGCCATCAGCATTGATCTGATAGAGCTGGTAGTCCACGCAATCACCGCCGACCTGCCCTGGCTTGCCGATGGGATAGGGCGTGGATGTCGCTCGTGGCGCAGCGTAGGGAAAAACGATCTTCGTGGCGTCAAACGACAGGTCGGGACGCCCGAGAGCTCCGCTTGCGAGCTGATCGTCGATCAAGCTGCGTACTTCGCCGTCGGGCGACAGGCCTTTGAGGACGCATAAATCACCGCCACGACGTTGTGCCGAACCAACATGGTGCGAACACTGATGCCCGAACTGCGGTGTGTGACGTTTGACAAAAAGCAGTTCTTCGAAGTCGAGCAATGGGTTTTGGAAAGCGAGATCTCTCACAGCCCATCGAGTCTCGAAATACAGCTTGTTCCAATCATCAAGAGCCTGTTCTTCGTCTTGCTCGCGTTTGGCAAGTTCGTCGTGCGTCTGCGATAGACGTCGAGCTTGGCGGCCGCCGCATCGGTATCATGTAAACCCAAACGACGCAGGTCACGTAACAGAGCTTCTCCACGCATGATTGCCTCGGAAACGGCCGACTGGCTGCCCGGTTGGCGACGCTTCAGCCGCTCTTGTCGACGCCAATCCCATTGAATCAGCCCTCTAGTTGTTTGGGGGAAAGCACTCTGTTCCGGTAGCAATACATCCTTGGCGCCCTCCGGCACAAAGTCGATTCGCGAGATGACCGCGTTGGCGCCCGCAATTCTGGCAATTTCGATCAAGACTTTGCCGTCCTCCGTGTCGTCCGCTGACAACTCGTACTGACGCCACGCCCCGCGTGGTCGCGCAAAGTTCGCAATCTCATCACGCTTGCTTCCTTCGACGGTGACCTCTTGCCGCCGGCTGCCGCTGTCGATGTCAAGGAAAAACAGGTACAGCGAACCGGCAACCTTCGGCGGGCATTCGATACTGATGCTGCCACGGCGCGTGAAGAACCAACAGTGGGAATCGGCAGCACCTCCCATGTAAGTCTCTCCGACCACCGAGTAGCCATATCCTCTGGCCAACATGGAATCATCCCAGCGGGAATCCCATGCTTTGCTACCGCCTGGGCAGAAGGCACCGCAGTCAATGTGCAAGATCCTACTAGATCCTCCGGGCGCTTCGGCATGAACAGAAAGTGTGGAGAGTGAAGCTGTTGCCGCCGCGAGCAAGCAGGTTGCCATTTTGCGACCCAGTGCCCTCCGTCTCGCAGAACTCACAAGCCATTGAGAAAGTAGGTCTATCATGAGTGTCTCCAACGGTGAGCGAACCACCGGCCGGTCTGCCGATACCCGACTTCCATACCTGCCAATCATTTCAATATCTAAACTAGACCCAACATGTCAAGTTTTATCCGCTTCGCCAACTCAGTATTCTACTGGCGAAAACTTTGCAGGAAATCGGCGGGATCCTTGTGAAGTAACGTGTTCCGACCTGTTCGCGCTGAAAATGCGACTCAGCCAGCGCGGATCTCGCGACGTTGATGGTCGTAGATTTGCCGGCGTCCCGTGTCCATGGCCTGAACTGACATGATCGAAGCAATGCTGTGCTGATACCCGGCTTCGATGGACGCGTTGGGCGTCTTGCCACTTCGGATGCACTGTAGCCAATTGAGAAAGTGGTCGGGTACTTCGACCGGATCAACGGCGACCTTGTCGCGCAGTTCTCCGCGGATGGCAGCGCCTTCGCCGGAAACTGTCGGGGCATCGTGACTGCCCAAGTCCATCACTCCACCCGAGCCGTAGAAGTGGTAACTTCTACCGCTCGAATTGCCGAAGTTGGTCGTATAACTGACCATGAATCCTTCAGGATAGATCCAGGTCGACTCGACATGATCGGGGCAAGTGAAGTTGTGCTCGTCCTTGTAAGTGAATATGCCACCCAAGGCCACGCACGAAGTGGGCAACGTGGCACCCGTGACGTAGTGGACCATGTCCAGAAAATGTGTGGCCAACTGCGGCACGGGACCGTCGGAGAAATCTCGATAACCGAACCAGCCGGTGAGCAGTTCGGCATCAAACGGTCGCGCCGGCTCGTCCATGAGAAACTCGCCCCACTCCACGTCGCTTTCTTTGGCTTCTTTTAGCCGGCTGTACCAGTAAGGTCTCGTTGAATTTCGCCGCTGTTCGATGCGCGAGACCGTGCCCAGCACGCCGGTCTTGTACAACTTTCTACAGCCCGTGGGTCCCGGCCGGCTGCGACCTTGGGTGCCGATCTGGCAGACGATCCCGCTCTGTTTCACCGCGTCGTAGCATTCCAGCAGGCTTTTCATATCGCGTGCCAGCGGCTTCTCGCAGTAGGCAGGCTTGTTGGCTTTGGCGGCCGCGATCAGTTGCGTTGTGTGCTGGTGATCGCACGAGGCAATCATCACCGCATCGACGTCTTTCAAGGCCATGATGTCGCGGTGAGAAACAAACTGACGGGCCGGACGGCCATACCATTTGTTGGTCTGCGCTGCGGCTCGCTCGCGCGGAAGTCGCCATGGATCGGACACAGCCGTGATTTCCATGTTCTCCGAATCGGCGTATTTGTGCACGCCGGGCATGTGCGCGCCAAAGCCACGTTGGCCACAGCCAATCACAGCGATCGATAGCCGGTCGTTGGCACCGACCACCCGGGCGTAGCTGGCGGCGCTCATCGACACCGCAGCAGCACCGGCAGTGGCAGTCTTTAGAAAACTACGCCGCGACGTGGTGGGGCTCATCGTGGGATCTCCAAACGTGGGAGGGTGGCGGGAAAGTCTCCGTACATTTTGCGTTGCCGATGAGCTCTGACTCAAGAGCAAAAGCAACAAATACCAGCGCGACGAAAACCTCATAAAAGAGCACTACTTTATTGACTTTAGTCGTTCTGATCGCTAGGCTTAGGGCGACTTTGGACGCCTGGGTAGTGAAGTCACAAGCAGATGAAGCAACAAACATTAGCCCCAAATTGACTTTGGCAGGGTAAGGCAGATGCAAGCGAATTCGACGGCCTGGAAGATGGTCTCAAATCTGACTCTGTTCGGATTGATAGTTGTCGCAATCAATGGAAATGCCTCGGGAGGTGAGCCAGCGATCAACAAGAGCCCGCTCGCGACGGCTGCTGCAATCGATCCAGATGAGTTGGCCTTTGATGAAATTGTCTTTGTCAAACGCAAGCCATACTCTTCGGATCACTACTACACCGACATCACTAACGGAACCAGCGCGGATCGTTTTCATCGCAACAACGGCATTTTCGTATACAACCTGCACACAAGAACAGAACGAGCGATCGTAACGGCAGCCGACATGCCGGGCGGCAAGGGATTCATTGGCAAGATCAGCACGTCGTTTGACGCCCAGAAGATCATCTTTGATTTTCGCCAAGATCCCAGTTCCGGCTTCCGCATCTGGGAAGTTAACGTCGACGGCAGCGGGTTGCGTCAGATATCACGGCCACCTGGAGACGAGGCGGCGAAGGTCTCGCGTTGGGGTAAGCCGTGGCACACCGACGACATTCACCCTTGCTACCTGCCTGACGGCAACATCGTGTTCTCGTCGACCCGTTGCGAACACACCGTTCTCTGCGGCGGCTCGGCTGCTTTGGTTGCTCCGGCGCTCCACCGCATGAATGCCGACGGAACTGGTATCGAGCAACTTACGCGCAGCCCAGTCAGTGAATTCTGCCCAGTCGTTCTCAGCGATGGTCGCGTCATGTACCACCGTTGGGAGTACATCGACAAAGGAGCTCGAGTCGGTAAGACGATCTGGTCGGTCAATCCAGACGGTACCAAGCCACAGGAACTATACGGTGTCGACGATGATACCACGACTGTTTACATGTATCCGCAGGAGATTCTTGGCCGTGATAATCAGCTGGTGTGTGTCGGCACGTGCCATTTTCCGCAAGGTGGTTGCCTTGGGGCGGTGATGGTGATCGACTACGAAAATGAGAACCGTGCCCGCGGCCCAGATCCTGACGAGGCGGATTACCGACAGACAGATGACCGATATGCCGTCACGAATGTCACGCCTCACGTATTCATCGAGCGACGCACCGAACCTGGATGGCACTTCAAAACTGCCGACGGCAGTTATGTTCACGACCGCAACGGTCAACAGGGGCATCTCTACACACATCCCTACCCCATCAGCCAGCGAGAATTCCTCGTGTCGTGCAAGGTTGACCCTGCCGACCATTACAAGAACGTGTCCGACGCCTACTCTCTGTTTCTCATCGACGTCGACGGCAACCACCGTTTCATACACGCCGATGATGAGCTCTCCTGCTGGCATCCGCTACCGCTGGTGGCGCGTCCCGTACCGCCAAGCCCCCGATCTATCCGCTCTGACCAATATGCCAAGAGCGGCCAAGCGGTTTGCGTTGTAACGGACATTCACTCGGGTATGGAAGGCGTCAAAGATGGAGAAGTCAAATGGCTGCGAATCAATGAAGCGGTGCCCCGCTATTGGGATACGGCCCGACGATGGAAAACGTCGCTGAGCAGTTCCAGTTGGAAGGCAGCCCTCTGGCCACGCGTGCAATGGGGTGTCGTGCCGGTGGAGAAAGATGGTTCGGCCCACTTTCTGGTGCCAGCCAATCGGAGCATCTTTTATCAAGCTCTCGATGAGAACTTTCGTGAGATTCAACGTGAAAGAACATACGTGAATTACGCCGCTGGCGAAGTCCGTTCGTGCACGGGCTGCCACGGCCACACCGGACGTAGTTCATCACCGGAAAGCTCCACGGCACCATTTGCGTTAACACGTGAGCCGAGCGTTCCGCAGCCACAACCGTGCGATCTGGTCGAAAATGGCGGCGACGGTCTGGCCGGACAAGTGATCCACTACCCAACCGATATCCAGCCGATCTTCGCTGCCAAGTGTGTTTCCTGTCACGGCGAAACCGATCCGGCGGGCAAACTCAGGCTGACGGGTGAAATCACCACCTACTACAGCACTTCCTATGAGGAACTTGCCCGTAAGGAGTTGGCTGGTCCCATCATTGCCGAGTTCACCTCGTTCCGACGCGGCGACCGGGGCAATTACAACGGTGCCTTTCTGCCGCCTGGAAACTTAGGGTGCGCGAAGAGTCCCATGATCGACCTGTTGACCAATTCGGGCCATCCGAAGAATGCCACAGACGACCACAGCAAGATGCTCACGGATATGGAGATGATGGTTCTGAGCCGATGGGTCGATTCGAACTATCAGTTCTACGGCACATACTACGGCCGCCATCATCTCAAGTGGGCCAAGGAGGATCCGGGCGTTCCCTCTTACAATCCGGCTGACTTCCGTCGCAGGCCGACATTTCGAGAAGCAATCGGTTTCTTCGCGCCAAAATGGCACCGCTAGAGATGTAGTCGCGACACATCTCAAGAAGCTACGGCGTGAGATCCAGTGCCGCACGCGCGAAGGCGTGCATATTCTCCGCCGGTGTGAACCGTGGTACGGCGCAAGCGCTTCCCAGAACATAGCGCGGACCACCGACGCGGATGCAGGCTCGGGCCGCGCCATAGACCTGCTCCGGTGTGGCTCCCAGTAACGTCAGGCAACTCACACCGCCGATGAGACAGAGTGCGTCGCCAACTGCCTCGCGCGTGTGGGACACGGACATTCCGCAGGTCGGGTCCATTCCTTCGATGCCATCCAGATGATCGTTCTTCACCGCATTGAGGAGCGGGTCATAGTTCCCGCAGCAGTGCTTGTACACGAGCAACCCGCTGGCGTGCGCCGCATCCGCCGCGCGACGATAGCAGGGGGTGCAGTAATCAGAGTACATGCGAGGGGAAATGACGCTACCGGAGGCCCAAGAATCGCCGATGTACAAACAGTCCACTCCGATGCGAGCAAAGGCCTTTCCCACTTCGATCGACGCATCGGTACCTTTGTCGAAGATCTTGCGAGTGAGTTCAGGGTTATCCACCATCAACAGAAGCGATTCTTGTCCACCACCTACGTGTCTGCAGAGGAAATTCAGGGTCTGCCCACCGGCCATGCCGACAACGAACCGTCCTTCCTCATGGGCGCGCTCGGTGACCTCCCTCGCGGAATCCAGACAGCCGGTTTCCAGGAGTTCTTCCGCGGACGGGAAGGTGATGGCCTCGGCCTGCTCCAGCGTGCAGACCGGCTCAGGAGGCTGAGCCCGGATGAGCGCTCCACCGCCTTGCACGTCAAACCGGCCATCCACCTGGCCGCTGCGCCGGTCGATCTGAAGTAACTGCTCTCCGCGGCGCTGGACGTCCTTCTCGTGAAACCAGGAGTGCGG
>NYXM01000174.1 GCA_002685655.1 Planctomycetaceae bacterium | reverse complement strand
GCTATACCGCTGTGTCCAATCGATCGCTTGAATCGCGTCCAACGCTTCGTTGCGAATCAGGTATTCCAGATGACCCAGCCCAGCAAGATACGCTGTCTCCTTTCGCTGGAATAATCGGCGAATCTCGACCGGATCGTCTATGGACGACCAGAATTTGAATCGACCGGTCCGCACATCACGGAAGATCTCTCGATAGGTCCCCAGCAAGGCAACTCGCAACGATCCGTCGTCGGGTTGAAGTAACAGCGCTGCCTCACGAAGCGATGCCGCTTCATCCCAAACTCCGAGTTCCGCGAAACGGAGCGCCTGGGTGGCCAGCCATTGATGCTGAGATTCCAGTGAAATCCCGCTCTCGATATTCCCGTCCGCACTGTTTCTGTTCACGACGGACTTCGAGAACTCTTTGAGTAAGTAACGGCTTGCTTCGGGCAAGGACATCGGCCCCAGGGACACGGTTTCCAACAGTTGCGCGGAGCGTTGAATGCGAACATCAATCACGACTTTCGCCGTGTTGCCGTCCCCCACCGTGACTCTGTAATCACCGTCAATCAACACCGGCAAGATCCGCTGAACGGCATTGCCGTCCGAAAGGGAACGCTCCCGCTGAATTGCTCTGGCCTCGTCCATTTCCACGACGGCGACGCCGGGGATTCTGAGGAGCCCCGTCTGGATCAATTCGGCGAATCCGCTCTGTAGGTAGTCGTGACGATGGATGGTGTTCTTGGACACAAGCGGAGATACGCCGACAATCTGCGTTACGCCGTCGGAGAATGTCTTCACGGTGTCGCGTACAGCATGGCAAACGGTGACGCCTTCCGACTCCAATTTCGCCGGTTCCACTGATATGTAGGTCGTCTTCAGGCGTATGCCACGCCGGCAATCGATGCAGACGACCTCGGTGCGCGACTCGACAGTCGCGTCAGGTTGGTGGAAGACCAGCAGAAACTCGGCATCCAGGACACGTCCCACACGGCGTCGTTCCTCCCGGTCGCTACGGAACAGTGCCTCGAGACTGATTTCGGCAACGATTGCATCCAGCCGCTCGCGCTCGACCAATTCAATTTCGCGTATATCCGACAAACTGGTGAAGACGATGTCCGCGATGCCAGAATCCCACGCGGCGGGCGACGCGAGAACCGCCCAACGACGAGGCGCGAGATTGGCATCATCTGCATGGAGTGAACCGATGGCAAATGAGAGTCCGATGAGCAGTAGGGAAACGAAAGGACGTTCGACGTGCATACCCGCCATACCTTTCTTGCCAGAACTCGGCAGCGCAGTCTAATTGATTGTAACAACTATACCATCGGTGACTCCCACATCATGGCGCCGACATCGCTGTTGTCGACAAGGAACGGCCCGAATGTTGCACCGACTACGAAGCAAACCTATTGGGATGTCGAGCTGTTGCCTGCTTTCAAAGACTCCAGCTCGATCTTGCGTTGTCCTACTGTCAGGTTCTGGCCGAGTTGATTTTCCCTTCCGCCAGTGACCGAGATTGCCACGGGATTCGTGACGCCCGTTCGAGTGTCCCTCACAATGCAGTCGGATACGCGACAGTGATCGCAGTTCTGAAGTGACAGTCCGACATTGTCACAGTCGAGAATCGTGCAGCCAGTCACGTTGATCCAGCTGCAGTTTTTCAGCATCAATCCCGCCGGAGCCTCCATGACGTTGTTAATATGCAGTCCGTTCAAAGTGCAGTCGTGACAGTTGCGGAAGACGAGGGCGTTGGTGCTTCCTTTCGGGCCGTAGTCCGGGTTGCGGTCGAACAGGTTGGGTCCGACGACGATGTTCGACGAGCCTTCCACGAGCAGGTTGTGAGTGAATCCTTTCCATAGCGTGTTACCGGTAATGATAACGCCACGAGCGTACTGCAGGTGGATGTTGACGGCGACGTCGCTCATCGCATTGTCGCTGATGCAAAAGTGGCCGACCTTGTTGGCAATCTCTCGGCCAGTACCAATAAATCGAACGTTGGCCGATTTGGGAGCATTGTGGGTATGTTGAATCGTGCAGCCGACAATCGCCCCTTCGCGTACCGAGCCGTTCGTGGTGTCGATCAAAATGTTTGCCGTCGGTTCGGTCGAGTCGCTCATGTTGCCTTCGATATCGCAATTGGCGATTTGCAAATTGCGAATCTCGCTGTCGCGGACGACGATGCCCCCCATCTTGTTGTAGCTGATATGCGAGTTGTCGACGTTCACCTGGTGCAAGTTGAGCCCGTCCAGATACAGTCCCACGCCCCGGTTATCGTACAGGTGACATGCGGAGACGATGACGTTGCGGTTGCGAGTGGTGAGATGAATGCCGTGCAGCGCATTGCGGATCGTGACGCGACTGAAGATGGCCTGCATGGTGCCTGTCGCTTCGATACCGATGGCCTCGGAGTGGTCGCCGACGACTTCAATCCCATCGATCATCGGTGTACGCTGCCGCTCCCAGACGTTTGGCTTGACCGTATGCGGACTCGCGGTGCCTCCGTGTGTGCCGATGAACTTGAACGCCGGTCCAGGACCGGCCATCACGATGCGCGCCGTGCCGCCAGCGACAATTGACGTCGGCCCTACTTCGTCAAGATGAACACGGATCGTCTTGGTAATCCGGAAGATGCCGCGTGGAAACCGCACCTCGCCCACTGAGGCATCAACGGCGCGCTGGATGGCCGCCGTATCGTCTGTTTCACCGTCACCGATCGCGCCAAAGTCGAACACCGTCGGAACATTGCCTGGCAACTGACTCGGTTGCTGGGCCGCGCCCGCACCGCTCCAGTGCTGGGCAAGCATCGCCACGGTGGTCACCAAGAAGCCGCTCAGAATCATGACTTTGACACAATGTCGCATGGTAATGGTCCTTCGTCGTGTGAGAAGTTTTGCCGAGGATGTTTATTATGACAGCAACAGCGCCTTGTCGCAGCTTCCGCCCACTTGTCGAAGGACTGTACGTCCTTTGGCAGCGCCCGGATTGTGGTAGTGGGTCAGTTTGATTGTTCCGTGCGATCGAGTGCGATCGAGGGGGTCGGGAGTCTTTTTCGGCCAAAGCTCATCCCAAAACTTGTACGCTGTCATCCGAAAAAGACTCCCGACCCCTTCCCGCAATGCGGATGGTTCAAACTGACCCGCAACCCGGGTTTTGCAATGCGTGCCGCGCCCAGCGTAACATCACTCGTGAATGCCTGCTAGAATCGGTGACTGTCTCGAAGAGAACGGTCGAAACAGGGAGCCACGCATGTCATCGCAATTGAGTCTGTTGCTTCCCCTGATCTTCGCTCCGAACTTACTTGGTGCCGCTGAATTAGAAGCAGTAAATGCGGAGCACATCGTCGCCATCGAGAATGTGTGCGCATGGCCTAACTTGACCCTGATGCCGGACAGCACGATCGTTGCGATCATCCACAATCAACCGTCGCACGGCAGCGTGGAGGGAGAGATCGAATGCTGGGCCAGCAAAGATGGCGAGAAGTGGGTGAAACGTGGGAATCCCGCGCCGCATGATCCAAACACGGTGCGAATGAATCACGCCGCCGGTCTTGCCAGGAATGGCGATCTGGTTGTTCTTTGCTCCGGCTGGACGAACGAAAAGCAACCGCAGCGACCGAAGCAGAAGGCATTTCGCGACGACATCCTCCGCTCATGGATCTGCAGATCGAGTGATGGCGGTAAGACATGGTCGCAGCGCAAGAACTTTCCCGCTCGCGAACCCGGTTGGTCCGAGCACATTCCGTTCGGAGATATCTTTGTGTCCGAGGACGGATCACTGCGGGCGTCGACCTATCAGGGAAAGTTCGTCGACGAGACGACGAGCACCAAGACCGGTTCATGGCGCTCGTGGCAGTTTCGCAGTGATGACGATGGGAAGACGTGGCACGCGGTGAAGATCATCGGGCCGCGCCACAATGAGACCTCACTATTCCATGCCGGAGGAACGCGGTGGCTTGCTGCGGCGCGCATCGACGCCGTGGAGTTGTTTGCCTCAGACGACGACGGTTTGACGTGGAACAGTCCGCAGCGCGTCACAAAGAGAAACGAAATCAACGCGCACCTTACGAGACTGCAGGACGGACGACTGCTGCTGTCCTATGGTAATCGGGTCAAGAGTCAATACGGAGTGCTGGCGAAGATAAGTAGCGATGAAGGCAAGACGTGGAGCTCACCCGTCCGGCTGGCTCGAACGCTTCAATCCGATTGCGGATACCCCTCAAGCGTCCAGCGCAACGACGGCAAAATCGTGACCGCTTACTACGCAAAGCAAAGCTCACTCTGCGATCACTACCACATGGGCGTGGTTATCTGGGATGCGGCGGAAAAGCTGGTGGATCTGGATGCTTCGTTTTAAAACTTGTGTTGGGCTGCAAGGGCATGCCGCAGCAATTGATACATGAAATAATCTAACTCTGCCGTTCCCTTCATCGGGATCCCGAACTTTCAGGGTGTGACGTGGTGAACAGCGAACCAAGAAGTAGTAACGATGTGACTTTCTCTCGACGCAGTTTTATCCAGGCTGTTGGTGCGGTTGGTCTTACGACCGCGACCACGCCATTAGTGTTTTCTGAACAGCTTGAACAGTTAACGGACATCGGATCGCGCCGTGAGTTGTTTGTCGAGAATACGCTCATCTCAAGGCTGTCCAGCGGTGCGAAGCTGCAACTGCATCAACCAACACCGCGCGAGATCTCTTTTGTCTGTGACAAGCCGTGGGAAGGAGCGACCTGTGCGTACATGAAAGTGTTTCAGGACGGTGAACTCTATCGCATGTACTATCGAGGCAGCGATGTCGTTTACACCAAAGAAGGCTACAGCAGCCCCCACCCCGAAGTTGCCTGCTATGCCGAGAGCCGTGACGGGATCCATTGGACCAAACCGGAGCTGGGACTGTTCGAGTATGAAGGCTCGAAGAAGAACAACATCATCTGGATGGGATCGGGCAGCCATAACTTCGCGCCGTTCCTAGATACCAATCCCGATTGCCCGAAGGAAGAACGATTCAAGGCGCTGGCCGGCGATTTCAAGAAGGGTCTTCAGGCATTCGTGTCCGCCGACGGTATGCGGTTTACACCGGTCGGGCAGAAGCCGGTGATTGCCAAAGGCGCGTTTGATTCATTGAATCTGGCGTTCTGGGACACCGTAGTCGGCACTTACCGCGAGTATCACCGCGACTTCCGCCAGGGACGCGATATTCGCACCGGCACGTCGAAGGACTTCATTCATTGGACGGACCCTGAGTTTCTGTCGTACGAAGCCCATCGTCATGGCAGCGAGTCAGATGTGGCGCCCCCCGTCCGAGATGCCGATCCCGCTAATCAGCTTTCAGGCCGCGTCAGCCAGCTTTACACCAATCAGATCATCCCATACTACCGTGCTCCGCACATCTACCTGGGATTTCCGACGCGCTACATCGACCGTGGCTGGACTTACTCGGCAACCCAACTGCCGCGCTACGAGTATTGTCAGCTGCGCGGCGCCAAGTCGCGGCGCGAAGGCACGGCGGTCACGGACGGCATGTTCATGGCGAGTCGTGACGGAGATCATTTTCACGTTTGGCCCGAGTCGTTCATTCGGCCAGGCTTGAGGAAACGGCAGAGCTGGTTCTATGGGGACACGTATCAGAACCACGGTTTGGTCGAAACGAAGTCATCGATTGAGGACGCGCCGCCGGAGCTATCGGTCTACGTCAGCGAAAACTCGCACCAGGATCATCCCGGTCAGTTCCGACGATATACGCTCCGCATCGACGGATTCGTATCCCTGTCGGCGCCGTTGTCCGGCGGCGAGCTCGAGACCACGACACTGAAATTCCAGGGTAACCGACTCTCACTCAACATGTCGTCCTCTGCTGCGGGAAGCGTCCGCGTTGAGATCCAGGATGAGAAAGGCACCGCGATCCCCGGCTACACGCTGTCGGAAGCTCACGAGTTGTACGGTGATTCGCTTAGTCTCGCAGCGGCGTGGAAGGACGGCGGTACGAACCTTGGAGAGTTAGCCGGCCAGCTGATCCGTCTGCGATTCGTTGTTCGCGATGCCGACTTATTCTCGTACCAGTTTGAACGGGAGCAACAGCGAAAGTGAGAAGGCATGGAGTACGCGCATTGTCTCAGACAACGGCGACAGGTGGGAGTCGGCGGCACTGATTGCAGAGGACGGGATCGACCTCCGCGATCCGAAACTGTCGATCATGCCCGATGGTTGGCTGATGTTGATCATGGGCGGCAGTGTCTATGACGACAAAGGAACTGAAGATGAAAACATTGTTCATCGCGACTTTGATGCTGAGCCTTCCGGGAACTCTCCTGATTGCTGAAGAACCATGGGTGATCGAATCGTCCGCGAATTGGAAGAATGCACAAGCCTCAGCAAGAGGGATCGTAGTCGGAGACGACATGGTAGCCCTGGACAGTGCCACCAAAGGTCGGTGGACAAGCAAGTGGCATTTGTGGAAAGACAAGGTTGACTCAGTCAAGGTGGTCGTCAATGCGAAGATCGACCTATTCGACAATAAGTCGATCGAGGTCCTCGTGGACGGCTCCGAAACGCCATTCACCAATGCGGTCGGAACGCCTCACGATTGGTATGGCCGCTGTATGATCGCTATTCTCGGCGAGAATCGTTGGGTCATGGCGTTGCGATCGGGCGTCAATCACATCGAATGGGCCGGGCGCGATGCGATTCACATCATCACGTCGAAGGACGAAGGCAGGACTTGGGGCAAACTCGACCAGTGGTTCGACGGCACACCCATGGGCGGGATGCCCTTCGAAGATGGAGGCGCTCACAGCGAAACGGGACTTTATCGGATGCCCAACGGCGATCTTGTCCTGCAATTCTGGCGCTCGAATTACAGCGCCGGGACGCGACAGCTCCGTTCGACGGATGAAGGAAAGACTTGGAAGCCGGATATCGGCCAAGTCAACGTCGAAGGCGTGACCGGTGCGGACGACGATCGTGTGATCGGGACGGAGGATTGGTTCATCGATCCCGAGAACCCAAACGACGTTTATATGGCCTTTCAGTATTTCCACTACAACTCGCAGTCTGGCACGCTGCTGGCGCGGACTTGCGACAACGGCAAGAGTTACAAGTTTCTGAGTTGGATCGGCCCCTTGGCCAATGATCGGGACCCGGATAGCGGCGCTACATTCGAACCGGCAATTGAGTACGTAGGAAATCGCACGATTGTGGCCGTCATGCGTCACGCGTCGGGTAACCGCTACACGTGGCAATCGACCAGCACCGACATGGGGCGTTCGTTTTCCAAACTCGTCGATATCTCGGACCAGATCAACGGTGGCGTCGAGAACGGTCTTTGGCAACGCGTTCGGCTGTACAAAGACAGCAACCCGATCTTCCAGCACGGCAACAGAATCGAGGATTACGCTGCGGGCAAAGGCAGGCTGTGGGGCTTCGGTCTGCACAGCAACGGCGGGGGTTATACGCGCAAACCTGTTGTCTATTGGTCGGACGACAACGGCCAGACGTGGAAGGGCCCGCAGTTGTTGCACGGCAAGATGCACCCCGGCACCGATACTGGATATGGCGACCTCAAGCGGCGAGTCGACAATACGTACGTCGGAGCGACCTACTACGCCACGCGTGATTCAAAGATCGCGGATTTGGAACAATACACCTTTGGCGGCGAGCGGGCGCGGCTGAGGATCGAAGTCGACCGTGACGCAGACGGATCGGCTGACGCGAGTTCCTCATGGTTCGAAGTCTATCACGGCCAATCCAGTTTTTCACCGGCTGCCATGCGGGCCGCGCGCTGGCGCTTTCAATTGCAGCTCCAGTCAAACGACGCGGCCCGTTCGCCGCGCATTCAGCGCGTGCGGCTCACACCGGGCATTTAGAGTGGTACCCACATCAGTGAAGCGTTTGGTTCGCGGAGCGAACCACGACAATCAGGCACGACAACCCTAATTCTAAGTCTTGACAGAGCACTTGTTTCATCTCACGCACAAACTTGCCGGAGAACAGGCCGGTATTCTTCTGCCATTGGCGTAGGGATACTTGATACACATCTACATCCGTACTCCAATAAGCTTGGTTGATGACTTGCCGGCCGCACGGCAGTTTACAATCCCGCTGTACATCCGTCTCACCGAGTTCAGGAAATGGCATGAAATTACTATCGTTGGTGATCGTCGTAATCCTAACTGCGGTTGCTGACCCACGAGCTTGCGTCCATGCCGACGACCGCTCGCGAGATGTGATTGATGACAGTGACCTGCACACGACAAAAGACCTGTTGCGAGGCTTTAACGACAAAGAACTCGCCGACGCGAAGAGGGCGAATCCGCCGAGGCGGGAACCTCCGTTGGGGTTGCCCCGGCCGCGACTCGTCACGGTGACTGGGCGGGTTTACGAGGATCGCAACACGAATGGCGAGCGGGACGCCGACGAACCTGCGATGCCGGATGTGATGGTGACCGATGGTGAGAGGGTCCAGCGTACCGGCGACGACGGGGCGTATCACTTCCGCATTCGGATCGACGAGGATCCTCACTATCGTTTTGTCGTCGTCACACGCCCGACCGGATTCAAACCGACGAGCAAAGTCTTTCTCCGCATTCCCTTCGCCGAGGATCAAACGGAGTACTCCGACGATTTCGGCTTCGTTCGTGATGCGGCTGCGGCGAAACGCAAGTTCTGGTTCATGACGGCCAGCGATAGCCAATTCACGAGTATCGAGCAGATGATTCCGATCGCCAAGGACTACGCGCAAGTCACCGGGGCGCCTGCGATCCCGGGATTGGGCAAGCCGGCGTTCTTGATAACGGCCGGTGATCTGACGATGAACGGGTCGCAGTTCGAGTGGGACATGTACGATCGTATTCGTGCCTCTTCGAAGATCCCCGTCTATGAGGGCTTTGGCGGACACGACGGCAACTGTCTCGATCCGCGCTGCACCGTCAACTTCGAGCAGCGGATTGGCCCACCGTACTACTCGTGGGATTACGGAGGCGTGCACTTCATTCAGTTCGTCACGGAAACCGGATATCTGCGCCCCACGGCTCGGTTGCGGCATCACGATTGGCTGCAAGCGGACCTCAAAGCGCTTCCGCCGAAGATGCCGGTGATCGCGATTTCCCATTATCCACTGGACTCGGCCTGGTTCGACCAACGCAAGGCCAGAGGGATCAACGTCATCGCTCAGATCGGAGCCCACTGGCACGTGGTGATGGCAGGCAGCCGCGGCGGAGCCCCTGTGTTGAACAGCGCTCCCGCTCGCGGGCGAGACTGGGGCGCGTATTCGCGCACCTATCGATGGGTATTCGTCTCGCCTGCTGGGCTGCGTTCCAAACTGCGCGTGGCCGGCCAGTACAAGCGGCTGCGCACGATGGCGCCGGGCCCGACAACCCGTCTCGGCAAACAGCAGCTAGTCGTGCTTGCCTATGATACCGCGTTGCTTGTCGAGTCTGTCTTCTGCCGCTGGACGTCGCCGAGCGGAGAGGTGAGCACAGCGCGTCTCGAACAACAAGGCGATTGGTCATGGTATGGCGACTTCGAGCCGAACGAACTGGGGCGCTGGCAGTGTGAACTCTCGGCCACGGACGTTGGCGGCGAGACTTGGAAACGGACGCAGGCGGTTGATGTCAAGGCGACAACGAAGCCGGTTGCGAACCCAGGCGACGACTTTTCCTGGGTGCTCGCCGGCACTCCGCCACGGCGAATCCGTGCCTTGCCGGCACTCCGTGACGGAGAATCTTCCCGTAACCGAACTCGCCTGACTTTGGAAGACTCCTCGCAAAGGGTCCAAAGTCTGGTGACTTCGACTACCAACGGAACGCTCTCGCCGCTTTGGGTGACGCACACTGGCAGCGTGCACGTGTTGCACAATTCACCAGTGATTGCAGGCGGACGTGTATTCGTTTCTGTCGGAAATCCCAACGCGGGAACTCCCGGCGCTGGAGTCCTTTGCCTGGATGCCGCCACTGGAAAACAGATTTGGAAAGCGGACTCGCCGATCGGTGATATTCGCAGCGCGGTGTCCGTTCACGACAACATCGTGTACGCCGTTACGGGCGAAGGCTGGGTCGCTGCTTATGATGCCGCGAAGGGTCGCGCGCTGTGGAGCAAGCCCATGAATGCGGCTTACCAAGACGGACGCCCGCTGGCGATCAACAACACACCGCCGGTTCCAACGCGACACGGTCTGCTGGTGAGCGACTGGCAGAAGCCGCAGAGACTTTTGGACTTCACGACGGGCCAAGAGCTTTCACAACTGCCAGGAGACGTTGGCTACTACGCTTCGTTCGCGACGGTCTTCGACGACGTCATGGTCAGCGTGCGGCGTGGTGGCGGTAGTGCGCTTCGCCTTCCTGACGGCAAAGAGATCTACAAATTCGAAGAGGCGTCACGATCGACTTCGGCGCCGATCGTGGTCGACGGCAAGTTGATCTACAACGGTTCCAGTGGCATCCGAGTGCGCGAGGCCTCGACGGGAAAACTGCTTTGGCAAAAGGGGCTTACCAATGCCGGCTACCAGAACGCGATCCCCGTCGTTTGGGACGACCAGATCCTTGTCAACGGTGAGGATCTGCGAATCCTCGATCTCGAAACTGGAGAAACGCGTCGCACCGTGATGTGCGGCCGCGAAGCCGACCGCTTCCTCCGCTCGCGCCGGCAGGCAATGGCGGGCAGTTCGACTCCGATCATCGCCGGCGACTTCGCTTGGTTCGGTCACGACGATACTTCAGTCCGCGCCATCAACCGCGACGGTGACGTGGTGTGGGAGTATCGACTCGGCACACCGATCAAGACCGCACCTGCAATCTCCGGAAACTTGCTGTTCGTTCATGACTACGCCGGTAATCTGTGGTGCTTTGCCGGCTCAGGAGAGCGGGGGAAGTAGTACTTCTTCGAGAAGCCGAGTTGCTGCAAACGATCAATACTAGCGATCAGCGTGACACGCTACGTTTGGCCTGTTCAAAATGCGAATGATATCTCGGCGAGCACACCGTCAAACGCTGGTTTTCTCCAGACATCAATGCCGCTCGCTTGCGAGCCGTCAGGGGTAAACCCCTGGAAATGCTGATGCACATACTCGATTTTGGCGAGGATTCGCTCATGAAGCCAATAGCCGCCGCCAATTTGGAACCGGTGCACCAGGCCGTCGGACTTCACGTCACGAGAGCTGTCTGCTGCCAACACCAAGTGTTGAGCCGCGGCGCCGCTGTAACGCACCGCGAAGTAAGAGCGGGGTGTGAAGCGATAAACTCCCTCAGTGGCAAAATAAACCCAGGACTCTGTGGGCGTACCAGCGGCATCGCCATTGGTATCACTGTCTTCGAACATGCCGCAATGACCGTAGAGTTCTCCTCGATCTGTAATTACCGTCAGATCCAACTGGATGGCTGTGACTTGCTGGCCATTTCCAGGCATCACTTGTCCGGGCGCGTTTCCGGCTCCCAGTATGTCTGCGTAAGGACCTCCAGATCGGTTCGAGCGGAACAAATCCGACTTCGAACCGGTGCCCGGGAAGCCCGTCGGATTACCGGAGTGGTCCGCCCAAAAGAACGAAACTGATGGCCGCACATTTCCCATCGCCTCGCTAAACAACTTAGTATGGATTTGCCAGCCGCGGTCGCTCTGAAAATCGCCAGTGTTGCCGACGCCAACACCGATCAGCCAATCAACGGGCAGTGAGTTCGGCGGGCTGAAGATCTCTCCACCGATCTCCGTAGTGCGTGGGTCGACGACATAATTCCCAATCAACGGATTCCGCTGAACATCTCCGTTATTCGACCGACGATAGTGCGCATCCCCAAAGTCCATCTCGAACTCTCCGGCTTTGAGATGAACAAATTCGAACATTGGCTCCAGCGGGCCCGGCAGATCTCGTAATAGTAGATAGCCCTCATTTCCTTGCAGTGTATCGGGATGCGGACGTGTGGCAATGTAGATGTCGAAGAAAACCTCGATCGAACTACCTAGCAGCGTGTTGATTTCCGCGAATTCTGGAGTGGCGATGATGGCCGGGTTGCTCACGCCGCAGAAAATAGTGACGCTGAATTTCCGCG
>NYXM01000173.1 GCA_002685655.1 Planctomycetaceae bacterium | reverse complement strand
TCCAATGTACGTTTTCATCCTCGTTTGCCTCGCGAATGGTGCGGATCTCGATCGGCACTTCCTTGCTCTGCCGCTGCCGCAGTTCTGCATACAGATCGCGCAACGCGTCGTGGCCTTTCTCGCGGGCTTGCGTTTCGTCTTCTGCTTCGACCAGTACGTAGCAGGCAAGAGTGGCGACGTAGTAGGTGGTCATCATGGTGCTCCAATGGGTACGGGATGCGGGATCAACGCGACGACAACACATGAGCCATCATTCGCAACAAACATCAAGCGCTCGATCGAGGATTCCACGGGAATCTTTTCGACGCCCAATGTTGACCAACGCACGAGCCATTTCGTTCACCGCCTTTCCCCGGCGGCGACGTTTGCGCCGTGTCGCGGTGGGCTGGCGGCGGTCGCAGACGATCCCAGCCACGAGCAAACGCCGCGAGACGCGGCGTTTGTGGGCACGACGTTGGTGCCTACGGATTGCTCAGGCGTCGCGTTGTGGGCAGAGCGGTCGCAGACGCTGCGCCGAGCGGATTGTGATCTGCCGACCGGTCGTCTCGTTGACCGCAACGATCGTGGTTCGGAAGCGGCCGCCAAACGTCGAACTCTCCTTCAGGTCCAACACGCGGACCGTCGTCATCGCGCCCGACACGCGTGCGCGATAGCGACCACCAATGGTGACATCTTTGAGTTTCATGATCAGGCTCCGTTAGCTGTTCGTAGTGAAGTGGCCGCGATCTGTCTTCTTGAAGCGGGCCTCGTTTCCCTTGTTGTTGATCTCGCGCGTGATCGCGGAGTACAGCGTCGCATGCGGCGTGGCACCGCCCGGCGACTTCCAGTAGCCTTTTGCCGCCATCGCCTCGACCATCTGCTTGGTATTGAGCGGCTCACCCGCCTCGGCCAGCACCTTGGCCGCAGCGTCCAGGGCGCTGAGCTTGTCGGCCGTCTTGGCCTTCGGCGACGCTTTCTTCTTCGGCGCGGCCTTCTTGGTGACGGCCTTCGCACCCGAGGCCTTCTTCGCGGTCGTGGTCTTCTTCGTCGTGGTCTTCTTGGTCGCCATGATCTGGCTCCTTGTGAAAATCGTTCGCGATGGTTCGGCTGCCATCATCAGGCGGCGGGTACCACCCGTCGCGACGCCCGCGTGGGCGTTTCGGCTTTAGTACGCAACATCCCAGGCTCGCTTCGTTCCGTAGCAAAGCTGCTGGCCTTCGCAGATGTAGATCACCTGATCCGCGTCCACATCTCCGTCGTCGTTCGGCTCTTGGTCATCAGCGGCGTCGTTGATCTCTTCTCCCGATGCGAGGCCGAAGATGTCGTTTTCAAACGGCCAGTTGCTTTGCGTCATCAGGCGAATTTCCGCGTCGCCACCAATTGTGTCGCGGTACTCTTCCAGGCGTTCGATCATTTCGTTGATGGTCATGGTGGGGCTCCCTTTCGTGGTTGGAGGCGTTGGTTACTCTTCCGTGCCTTCGAGGAAGGCGACGATCGAGGAAAGGCGGTTGTTGACTTCGTTGACGCTTCCGACGTCGGCCCAGTTGATCGGGTGCTCGTCGTTGCCGGGCGCGGGCAGGTCGAAAAGCAGCTCGCCGATGCGCTGGACCAGGTCTTGCGCGACCAGGTGGGCGTTCTCGTAAGCGGCCTCGGCGGTCAGTTGCGGCTTCTTGCTCTTGCGGTCGTTCATGCGTGTTCTCCGTTTGGTTGGTGGTTGGGATTTGCGTTGCGACAGTCACACATGAGCCATGCGTCGCGAAACACATCAAGCGCTCTTGGCGACAATTCAGCCGGATTTCAGCAGGTTTCTTTTGAGGCCCAGATTGGGCCCGTGTGGCGGCGCCGAACCGGGCGAAGAAGGAGGCGAAGATCACCCCAGGACGCCACAGTTCGCGCCGTGTGGCGTCAGTTGCCAAAGTGGCGGAGAGGGGGCGGTGATGAGTGCTGACAACGCTCCGCTGGACCCCAATCGACTAACGCCCGAACAAGCTGCCAAGTTGCTCTCGGCCGCAGCCAAGCTTCGCGTTCCCGTGGAACAGATTGCTACGGACCTAGAGGCCGGCGCTCCGCAGAATCCCGACGGCACGATGAACCTCATGCATTACGCCGCGTGGCTGGTTAAGGAGATGGGGCGTGGCGAGTGATCCGAGAAAACTTCGGCCAAGCGAACTTTGCCGCCTGTTGAACTCCACGCCGTTGGGCGAGGTGATCAACGAGCGTCAAATGCATCGCCATCGCACGCGGGCTGGCCTGCGAATCGGTGACGCACGGCACGTTGATTTGTTGCGCTACGTGGCATGGCTGATGGAGATTCGCCATACACCACGGCCCGAACCCGATGGGGACCCGTACGAAAAGGTGAAAGAGAAGGCTCGCGCTCGCAACGTCGCGATGGCGATCGCGGGTCGCGACATTGGTGAGTTGCCCGACGTCCTGACTCCCGATCGAAAGACACAGGCTGCGTCCGATTTCCGCTTCTTCTGCGAATCATACTTTCCGCTTACGTTTCACTTGCCCTGGTCTCCCGATCACTTGAAGGTCATTGCGAAGATCGAACAGGCCGTGTTGCGTGGCGGTTTGTTTGCGATGGCCATGCCTAGAGGTAGCGGCAAAGCTCTGGCACTTGACACACCACTACCAACGCCGTTTGGGTGGACGACCATGGAGAAAGTCCAAGTTGGCGACTTCCTTTACGACGAGGAAGGATGGCCCTGTCAGGTTCGGTTCGTAACCGAGATCATGCACCACCGCCCCTGCTATCGCGTTACTTTTAGCGACGGCGAGTCAATCGTCTGTGATGGAGAACATCTTTGGAGTGTGGAAGATCGCTGGAGTCGGCGGAACCCGCTTACTCTGCCAACCCAATTGATGTCATCTCGTGTAGACCTGCCGACAAACTCCGGAAGAGTCGAGCGACGCTATCGTGTGAAGGTGGCTCAACCGTTACGCGGAATCGATGTCGAGTTACCCATTCATCCCTACGTGTTGGGCTACTGGCTCGGTGACGGGAGCCGGGGAGGCAACCGGGTGACGGTTCATCGGAACGACGCTGAAGAGACAATGTGCCGGCTGCGCGACTGTGGTGAAAATGTTCACGTACGCATCGTCACCGACAACGTGGCCACGCTAACAGTCGGGAAGGGACACAAAGCTCCCAGTCAGAAGACACGACGATTGCGGCACGCCATGGCCGCACTGGAGTGCGGTGTTTCCACGAGCACAGCAGCGGACTGGTCGGGTCTCACGTACGGCACAGTTGCCGGCATCGATTCACTAGATCGTTGGAGCAGCGTCCGCAGAGGAAAGATTTCCTCATTGCGAGTGCGGTTGCAGGAACTTGGGATTCTCCATGAGAAACGCATTCCAACAGACTACCTGCGGGCCGCACAATGGCAGCGGCTGGCCTTGTTGCAGGGGCTTATGGATACCGACGGTTCCGCGCAACCGGGAGGACGTTGTGAAATCACGCTCAAGGACGGCCCGTTGGCCCGCGACCTCGGAGATCTCCTCAGCGGTTTGGGGCTGAAGTGGACCTGTCGAACGAGATACATGACTCGCGAGGGACGTAGGTTCGGACCGTTTCTACGATACGGATTCTCTGCCTTCAAGGATCTTCCAGTGTTTCGGCTGGCCCGTAAGCTTGCTCTTCTCGGACCACGTCCTGCCACTCGCGGAATGACCAGCTATCGTCAGATCGTCTCTATTGATCCGGTGCCCAGCGTCCCCGTCCGCTGTATCCAAGTCGATTCGCCGTCCAGCCTCTACCTGTGTGGGCGAAAGATGGTCCCCACTCACAACACAACCATCTGTGAGTGCGCTTGCATCTGGGCAGTACTCAACGGCCACCGTGAATTCGTCTGCCTGATCGGTTCCGACGAAGGTCACGCGATGGACATGCTCGACTCGATCAAGATGGAGCTAGACGGAAACGATCTCCTCTTGGAGGACTATCCCGAGGTCGTGTTTCCGATTCAGTGTCTCGACGGCATCGCCAACCGTTGCAATGGTCAGCTTTACAAGGGAGAGCGGACGCACATCGGTTGGACTGCCCGTGAGGTCGTGTTGCCAACCATGCCGGGGAGCATCGCCAGCGGCGCGATCATCAAGGTGGCCGGGATCACCGGTCGGATTCGCGGCATGAAATACAAGCGGGCCGACGGCCACACGGTCCGGCCGTCACTGGTGGTGATCGACGATCCGCAGACCGACGAGTCCGCCCGATCGCTGTCACAGTGCGCGACACGCGAGAGCATCCTGGCCGGCGCCATCCTCGGCCTGTCTGGTCCGGGAAAAAAGATCTCCGGCATCATGCCTTGCACCGTGATTCGCCCCAGCGACATGGCCGACAACATTCTCAGCCGTGACAAACACCCGGAATGGAATGGGGAGAGAACCAAGATGGTCTACTCGTTTCCCACCGACGAGAAGTTGTGGCAGCGTTACGGTGAGGTGCGAGCGGAGAGCCTACGGCAGCATGGCGACATTCGCCTGGCCACGGAGTTCTATGCCGCGAACCAAAAGGCGATGGACGTGGGTGCCATCATCGCCTGGCCCGAGCGACGCAACCATGACGAAGTGTCGGCGATCCAGCATGCCGTGAATTTGAAACTACAGGATGAAGCGGCGTTCTTCGCCGAATACCAAAACGAGCCACTGCCGGTGGCTGCCGGAACCGACGACGAGCTAACTGCCGATGCGATCGCCAACAAAACAAATCGCATGCCGCGACATGCCGTACCGATCGCCTGTAACCACCTGACCATGTTCATCGACGTGCAAGCCAACCTGCTGTTCTTTGTGGTTACGGCCTGGGAGGACAACTTCACCGGCTACGTCGTAGACTATGGATCGTTCCCCGATCAGAAACGCCCGTACTTCACACTTCGCGACGCCCGTAATACGCTGTCGCTGGCAACGAAGGCCAGCGGGTTGGAGGGCGCGATCTACGCGGGGCTGGAGCGGCTGACCGCAGACTATCTCAGTCGCGAATGGAAGCGTGACGACGGCGCCATGCTGCGGATCGAGCGGTGTCTGATTGACGCCAACTGGGGTTCGTCCACCGATGTGGTCTCCCAGTTCTGCCGGCAATCGGCCCACGCCAGCGTGATCATGCCGAGTCATGGGCGTTTCGTAGGGGCGTCCAGTCAGCCGTTCTCAGAATATCAACGCCGGCCAGGAGATCGTGTCGGCTTGAACTGGCGAGTGCCGAACGTGCGTGGCAAGCGGGCGGTACGGCATGTCGTCTACGACACCAACTTCTGGAAGTCGTTTGTGCATTCGCGGCTGGCGGTCACGATGGGCGATCGCGGATGTCTGTCGCTATTCGGCGATAGCCCGGATCAGCATCGTCTGCTCGCCGAGCACCTATCGGCCGAGTACCGCGTGAAGACGGAGGGACGTGGTCGCACCGTCGACGAATGGAAAATGCGTCCCGAGCGGGGCGACAACCATTGGTTTGACGGCCTGGTCGGGTGCGCGGTGGCGGCTTCGATGCAGGGTGTATCCCTGCAGGGGACGGAAGCAGTTCCCGCTCCTTCACGCCAGCGCGTTAGCTTTGCCGAACTCCAGCGGAGCCGACGCAAATGACATTTAAGTCACCTCCGCGATCCGAACGTGGCATTCGTTGTCCGCAGTGCGGCTGCCGACACTTCGACACGACCCACACCGAGCCGTTGCGCGACGGCCGGATTCGCCGCCGCAAGACATGCCGCCACTGTGGGAGACGAGTAGTAACCTTCGAGGCGCCGCCGGCACATTCCCGGCCGTCTCAAGATTGCTGATCTGAGGCTATGGCTTCTCGTGTCGGCCGGCGTCGGCACTCATCGTTCGAGTCGCTCCCATTCCAGTCGTCATCTCCCCTACGGCACGTGTCACCGAGATGCTGGACTACTACGGCATGTGAGACAAGGCGTATGCCAGCAGATAAGTCACCCATGCACCGACCGCCCAATACACGACAAGCAGCACCTGGGAAACGACGAGCCAGCGTTTCTGCGCTCGTTTACAGAACGCCGTGATCACACTGGCAATTAGCACCAGAGATGACGTCAGACATGTCATAGCCAACACAAACTTCTTGTCCACCAGCGACAAGTCTTCCCAGTCCGCAACGAGCACTGCAACGCCATACAACGGAGGAGCAAACGGTACGGCCGTTGCCAGCCCGACCCCCTCCGAAACGGATCCTATCCAGACTCCCGCCGCAATTGACGTGATCAGCCACAAAACAGCGAGGCTGATGGAATAACTGGCGATGAGTCTCAATCCGCTCATGTTTCAACCCTTTCACACCTCCTTCTCGCGGATCCCAACCAGACCCTGCGCGACTTGCAACATGCATTTTGGCATCTGCGAATTCAAAGTGCCATCCTGTCGTAAGTCAGGCGGTAGACGAGGCAGCAGTCGGCCTCGCCAAACTACAGCGAATTGCTTCACGCTCATAAAGCCACCCCAAGATTGCTAGATGTAGCACGATTCCGCAATCTCTTCAGTCGATTTCGTCAGTTTGCCTCCGCACCGGGTTGTTATCCCAATAGGCGGGCGTAATTCACGTCCACGTTGGGAGCGACTTTGATGGCTGACGATCTCAAAGACACCATCCGCGAAAACGCCCAAGGGCCAGCCAGAGCGGCTGGCGATGCGGGGAGCGTCGAGCAGCACAAGCTGACCGACCAGATCGAGGCGGACAAGTATCTGGCGTCGAAAGAGGCCGCCAAGTCCAAGAGTCGTGGATTGCGATTTAACAAACTCGTGCCTCCGGGAATCGACTGACGTGTGGAATTGGGTCGCCAAAGTGCTTCGATCAACGTCCGGAACGGATGGCGCGCGGCTGCTGCGCCGTCGGACGCTGCGAGGCCGCTACGACGCGGCCACGACCACGGCGGATAACCGACGGCATTGGGCTAATGCAGATGGGCTCAGCGCCAACGCCGCCAACAGCCCGGACGTGCGTTGCACGCTACGCAATCGAGCCCGCTACGAAGTGGCCAACAACAGTTATGCCCGGGGCATCGTCCTCACCCTCGCCAACGACGTCGTGGGTACCGGCCCGCGATTACAGATGCTCACGCCCGATGGCGAGGCCAATCGGATGGTCGAGCGCGAGTTTGCCAAGTGGTCCGCGGCGGTTGGACTGCCTGAAAAGCTCCGCACAATGCGAATGGCTCGAGCCAGTGATGGCGAGGCGTTTGCCATCCTGACCAGTAACGAAGATTCGCCGTCCCCGATCAATCTCGATTTGCGACTGGTCGAGGCGGAACAGGTCTGCACGCCCGATCTGTCTCCCAGTCAGCTCAACGCCGTTGATGGAATCGTATTCGACGCCTTCGGCAATCCAGTGGCGTATCACGTCCTCAAGGAACATCCGGGGAGCGACCGCTTCGTCGTCAACAGCCTGTCTTATGACCCGTATCCTGCGGACGGTGTGATTCATTACTTCCGCTGCGACCGACCAGGACAGGCGCGCGGCATTCCGGACATCACGCCCGCGCTGCCGCTCTTCGCACAACTACGTCGATTCACGCTTGCCGTGTTGGCTGCCGCTGAAACGGCCGCTGACTTCGCAGGAATCCTCTACACCGACGCGCCTGCGGGTGGCGAAGCCGATTCGGCTGAACCGTTCGAGCC
>NYXM01000172.1 GCA_002685655.1 Planctomycetaceae bacterium | reverse complement strand
TGTCTATTCTATTCTGCTTTAAGGTCACTGATGATCCATCAGCCAATTCCAGCGGCCCACAGGGCCGCCGTCCCATCTTTCCCATTCTCCCTCTTCAAGGTCTGTGTCTTTCTCCCTATCAAGATGCGCGGCTCGCAGCACGACAAGAACGTCCACGAGTATAGCATCGACGCCAACGGCATGACGGTCGGTAGGCCGTTCAAAGACGTGCAGATCATCCTCCTCGGCACGCCCACAGCCATCGCGCTCACCGAAGAAGAGAACATGAGCGAGATGTTACAGGCGACCCACTAACGTCATCGTACTCGCCTTTCACGCGGTACAACGACATCACATCCTTGGACTAAGGAGAAACGGATGCGCGGCTCCTGCCGCGACGAATCCATCCGCGAGTACGACATCGACGGCATCCACATCGGCAGGGCCTTCCGCGAGGTGGGCGGCATCCTGGCCGGCACGCACCAGCGATATGTGCTCACCGAAGAGGAACGCATGGGCAGCATGTTCCACGACGCGGAGTCTCAGGTCGAAGCGGCGGCGGGGATGTAACGGAGACAACTGCGACGACGGACAGAGTCATACCAGCCCCTCAGCCCTTCGCCGGCTCTCTCTTTGCGGCGGAGGGCTCTTCTTTGCGCTGACGTTTCGGACATCGCACATACCGTACACGGTCGAAGCTGACACTGTCACCCCATGACAGCATTTTGCAGCGCGGAATAACTGGTAGGGATGGACACGACTCTGTCAAACGCGGCGAAGTTGGCTTCGTTCTCCGCGTCGCACACAATTGTAATCCGAGATTGCGGGCATGCGTTGACCAGTGACAAGACTTCCTTGCCCGGGCTGCCCAGACCATTCACGAGCACGTCTTCGTCCGAATCGACAGGGTCCGGACACGGAATCAACGTGATGTTCATCGACGTTACGATCTCGGCCAGGAAGTCGAACTCGGTCACTCCCGGTTTCCAGTACGCGATGGATTGCGGGGGGCCCGTGGAACGAGTGTGCGGCGTCGCGTCTGAATCGTCTGTAGATTGCAGCGCGAAATCGTTGATTCCTTGTGCATTGCGCTTGGTCTCTTCAATGGCCGTTGAAATCGAAAGCAGTCGCAGACGGTCAAGGACGTCGGCTGTCGGAATCACCACCCGGTCCCAGGGATCCCACCAGCCGGTCGCGATGTGAGAGATCAGGGCTGCAAGCTTGACAAGTTCGACCTGCGAGCGCAGCGGTTCCAGCAACTGCGAAACTAACGCGTAATCGTGCTCGACGTGCGGCAGTGGGCTGTACAAGTTCTCCGGGATGTTCCAACTTTGCAGGACGTCGCTCATGACCTCCGCCTGACTCTGAGGAAACGCCCGCCTCTCGAGTTCAACTAGAGCGCAACGATCTTTGCAACAGCGATTAATCATTCTCTCGTAATGATCGGGATAGAGAGACGCCAGCACGACTCGACCAAGCGAGTGCATCGCGGCGCACAAGAGCAGTCCTTCCGAGATGTCCTTGTGACCTCCCTGGGCGACGAGCAACTCGACTGCCAAACCCGCCGCCACGCTGCGCCGCCACAGCGGGCCAGCGCTGGGCCAAGGGGATTCACCCGAACTCAGGGCGGCTTGCGAATTGGCCGCCAGGGCGAGTTGGCCGATCCGTGTTTGCCCGATCTGCAGAACTCCCCGCTCGAGATTCGTAATGTTTGTGCCCTTCGGATTGTAAAAGCGGCTATTGGCAAGTTGAAGGACCTCGGCCGACAGAACGCGATGCTTTTCGATCGCGAGGGCCAGTTGTTTAGTGTCAAACTCGTTTGACTTCGTCATCCGGTAGATGTGGAGCGCATCGTCGGAAGCCGGCATCATGTGGTGGATCCGAGCGAACGCGCGTTTGAAGTCTGCCGCCTCAATCCCGGCGGGTCCTCTGTCTACATCGGTTTCTCGCGCCGGATCGTCATCGCTTTCCGCTTTTTCCTCATAACTTTGTTCTGTGGCGTCGGACGGCGACTTGTCTTCGTCACCAGTATCTTCCGCCGTGGGGGTCCCCTTTTGACCGACAAGCGCTTTCACTTTCGCTGCCAGCAGTTCGTATTCGACGGGTTTGAACATGATGTCATCGACACCGCGAGCGACAAGATCTTTGGCAAGTCGCGGCTCCACTATGCCGGTCAAGACGACGATCAGCGGCCGGTGGCTCCTGGTGAGCAGTTCGACCACCAAAGCATGGCCGTGTTTGTTTGGCATTCGCAGATCGGTGACCACGGCGTCGTAGTGGGTACGGTCCGCCAACGCAAGCGCTTGATTTCCGTCCGCTGCGCCGTCGCAACGGAAACCTTCCGCGGCCAGCATTCGCATCGTCAGGTTTCGAATCATCAGTTCGTCGTCCACGACCAGTGCCGTCGGTTGTGATTCCGCCATGATGGTGTTCCTAACTTCAGTTGCATTGCCGTTACCAAATAATCCACCGTCCGATTCTTATCCCCATACATCCAGCGTCGCCAGATCCTCGCCCCATCGCGCATAGGAGGCCCTAACACCTTGGCTTAATTGACCGAGCGTGTGGCTTGTGTTTCTGAGCGCCCCGCAGCTACATGGAATCGCCACGGTCGTACCATGTTCTCGGAACTCCTCGATCGATTTCCCATCTGACACAATCACCAGTTTGCGAGCCCGATGCCCATTCAGTTGGGACGCGAGCTGCGGTGGTCTGGCGCCAAGACAGTTGACAAGCATCGGTCGATCCGAGTCGTCCAAATCGCCGGTGCGTTGTGTGAGAGCGACGCCCATCGAGGGCAACGTCGCGGCCAAAAAGTCGAAGGGTTCCGCCGAAAGGTTGGAGTACGCGAGCTGCAGTGGTTGCGAGTCTGAGTTGTCTCGCCGTTGCCCGGATTGCTTGCTCTCCGTCTGCGACTGGGGTCGAAAACTGATGATCTGTGCCAGGTCGGACTTCGTTTGCTCGACAATCCCCGCAACATCGTGGATTCGCAAACGCCGCAACACGGATGCAGGCGCGAACTCAACAAGATCCCAATCTTCCCACCTTTCAGCAGCGATCTGGCCTAACAGAATGGCCAGTTTCACGAGTTCAACTTGCTTCCGTAGTGGATCCGACAATCGTGCTAGCGAACAGTACGGCTCCAAGATGTGATTCAGAGGGCCGTAGACTTCGGCGGGAATGTTCCAGATGGCAAGCAATCGTGCCATCGTCTTCGCATGGTTCTCCGGAAACATCCACTTTTCTTGCTCCAACAGCGGTTCGTTGCGATCACGACACGCTTTCACCATGCATTCGTAGTGTTGGGGATAGAGAGTGCCAAGCAAGACCCTTCCCAGCGCGTGCATGATCGCACACAGGAGCAACCCCTCGTCTTGTTGTTCTTGTTTGCCCTGCTCAAGGAGCAGTTCCACCGCCACCCCCGCGGCAATACTTCGTCGCCAGATCGTCTCGACATTCAACCACGGCAGCCGTGTTGTCGTGAGCGCGGAAAACGCATCGGACGCCAGAGCCAACTCGCCGATTCGCCTGACGCCGATGCGGGCGACGGCGTAGTCCAATTCTTTAATGGCCTGGCTGGAAGGATTGTAGAAGCTGCTGTTCGCGAGCCTGAGGACTTCGGCGGCCAGTGATGCATCGCGCTGGATTGCGGCCGCCAGTTGCTGAGCGCTACAGGAGTCCGAACAAGCCAGTTGGAAAACGTCGAGCCCCGCTCGCGAAACGGGCAACACCCGTGACACGGGCGTAAGCTTGTCTTCGATTTCCGACAAGCTGATCGGCGTACTCCTCCCGTCGATAACACCGTCTTCCGCCCTTTCCAGTTGTGTCGGCAGAGATCGCGGAAGTTGATCGTGATTCTTACCGTTCTGATGCAATTGACGATCGACCAGCGCCTTCACTTTAGAGGCGAACACTTCATAATCCACCGGCTTGAACACGACATCATCAACACCACGCTCCAGCAGGTCTTTGGCAAGGCGCGGCTCCGCGACGGCGGTGAGGATGATGATGACCGGGCGTGGGTCCAGTCGCAGCAGACCGACGGCGAGCGCGTGGCCATGTTTGTGCGGCATGCGCATATCGGTTACGACCACGTCGTAACAGGCTTCCTCAGCCGATCGCATCGCTTCGATCCCGTCAGCCGCCGCATCACAATCGAAGCCCTCCTTGGTCAGGGCTCGCATCGTCAACCGTCGAACAGACTCCTCATCGTCAACAACCAGCGCTCGACAACCTTCGTCTCTCATCTCTTCGCGTCCCTTCAACTGGAGTGCATCATTGGTGCGGTGTTGTCGGCGTTCGACAGCAGTTGTAATGCCGACTCGCCCGTATCTCCTTCGCTCTCCTCGTCTGGATACAGGCCGGCGATTGCCCGAATCTCCGGAAGCACCTCAAAGAACAGGTCCAGCAAATGGGGATCAAAGTGCCTTCCGCGGTCCGCTCGCATCATTGCCAGTGCCTTTTCTTCCGGCAGCGCGGGGCGATAGACGCGATCGTGCGTCAACGCGTCGTAGACATCCACGATGGCGACGATCCGTGAACTCTCTGTAATTTCCATCGCTGCCAGCCCGTGGGGATATCCCCGGCCGTCCCAGCGTTCGTGGTGGTGGAGCGCGATGTCTTGGGCCGTCTCGAGCATCGGCGATTCGCTTCCTTCCAGCAGTTCCGCTCCTATCACGGCGTGCGATTTCATGATCTCGAATTCGTCGCGGGTCAGTTTGCCGGGCTTTTGCAGGATGGCATCGGGAATCCCGATCTTGCCCACGTCGTGCATGGGGGCTGCCATACGGATTCGTTCGGCCTCTGCCGCCGGCCAACCGGCAGCCTCGGCGATCACGGCGCTGAACAGACCGACTCGTTTGACATGCGCACCCGTTTCTTCATCCCGGTACATCGACGCCCCCACGAGGCGGAGGATCGTTTCCTCATGAGCGCGGCGGATCGTCTCGGTTTGTTGCCGAACTCGTTCTTCCAATTGCTCCACATACAGGTGTCGTTCCACGATGAGCTGCTGGCGTTCCAACCCGCGTTTCACGTAGAAGAGCAGTTCGTCCGAATCAATCGGTTTGGTTAGAAAACCGCATGCTCCGTAGGTTAGTGCCTGAATTGCGGTGTCAGCTCCTCCGACCGCCGTCAACATGATCACCGAGACATCCGGAAACTCGTCATGAATTCGCTTCAGCAGTTCAACGCCGGATTGTCCCGGCATCCTTACATCCAAGGTTATCAGGTCCACGTCCTGAGCCTGCAGATAGGCCCACGCCTCGTCGCTACTGTTGGCGACAGCGCAAGAATGGCCTTCCGGCACCAGAATACGACGGACAATTTCGCACACATGTGGCTCATCATCCACAACCAGGATGTTTGCCGGCGACAATACTAGACTGTCTGACATAGAGGCTCCTCGTCCAACATCCGCCGCATCGTCGAAAGCAATGCTTCCTCCGCGAGCGGTTTGTAAATCGTTGAAACTTGCACGCCTTCGAGCACGTCGGTCTGGTCCGTCTCCGGGTTGTACGCGGTGCAGAAAACGACTTTGATTTCCGAATTAGCCTCTTTCATGCGATCATAAACCCGATGGCCGTCCAGCTTGGGCATGACTACGTCCAGAACAGCCATCTGAATCGTGTCCGCGTTCTGTTCAAACTTTCTCACCGCATCTTCGCCATCTGCCGCAACGATCACCGTATAGCCGGCTGCGCGCAACACACGAACCGCCGCGTCGCGCACCATCGGATCGTCCTCAGCCAAGAGGATCGTTTCGCTCCCGGTCAGTGACGAAGCTCCGCTATTCTTTGTTGGTTGTTGAGTATCGTTTGTCGCTTGCGCTGCAACCGGAAGCCAGATTCTGAAGGTAGATCCTTGGCCTTCGCTGCTCTCCACCGTGACGGTTCCCTCGTGGTTCTGGAGCGTGCCAAACACCATGGCGAGTCCCATCCCTGTGCCCTTACCAACCTCTTTCGTTGTGAAGAACGGGTCGAAGACGCGGTCGATTACCTTGGCAGGCATTCCGCACCCGGTGTCGGCAACCGTGATCACCGAGTAGTGGCCCGGCTTCAGGTTTGGTTGACCAGTGGACGCGTTACCGCCTCGCCGATCAAGTATCTCCCTCTGGTCGGTTGTGATCCGCAACCGGCCACCAGACGGCATCGCGTCACGAGCATTGATACACAGGTTCAACAGGGCTTGTGACATGATATCCACATCGGCGTACACGATTCCCGCCTCATCGCTGAGATCTACGTCGACTTCAATCTGTTCCCCAAATACAGGCCGCACCATTCTCAGAGTCATCGTGACGATTTCGTTCACTTCTTGATGCGACTTCTTCGCCGGTTGCTGCCGGCTGAAGTTCAGCAGTTGCCGAGTAATCTCCGCCGCTCGATCGACCGCTTCTACGGCATACTGGAGATCGCGGTGTGGTTGAGCGTCCACCGACAACTCGTCCATGGCAAACCGGGTGTAGCCGCGGATGACTTGCAACACGTTGTTGAATTCGTGAGCGATGCCACTCGCCAATGAGCCGATGGCTTCCAGCTTGTGTTTCCGACGTAATGCCTCTTCTCTTTCGCGGAGTTGCTCCGTTCGCTCGTCAACCATTCGTTCCAGATCGCGCTTCTTCAGCCGTGCTTGCTGCGCGAGGTGCCACTTTTCGGTCAGCGCCAGCGCAAGCTGACAGACCTCCACGTTGTCGAATGGCTTTTTGAGGATCAGCAACTGATCCGTGTCTCCGAGTTGTTCGCGGATGTCGGACCATGTGTTGTCGGAGTAAGCGGTGCAAATGACGACTTGCAAATCGGGGTCTGCCTTCCAGAGTTGCTCAATCGTGGTCAATCCGTCCCAACCCGGCGGCATACGCATATCGACGAATGCCAAGGCATACGGACGATTCTCCGCGACCGCCGCG
>NYXM01000171.1 GCA_002685655.1 Planctomycetaceae bacterium | reverse complement strand
GACCTCTGGCCGCTCCCACCAAAAATAACCCAACTCGCGGAAACCCTGATCAACATGGCCGCATAGCCTAACCTGTTCTCAGAAAGTGCAGTTTGTATCCCAGTCGGGGTGTTGTAGCCAGTGCGGATGTTTGTACTCGGCGACCTTCCCCGTGTCTTTCGTGCGGTTGTCCACCGCGGGAGCGAGGAACTTCCAATCTTTGACGCCGTCGTCGCTGACCGCGTGCCCAGCGAGTGGCGAGTCCCATGAACGCTTCGACGCGTTGATCGGGCTCCAGTCTTCAAAGATGACGTGGAAGCGCCCCTGCTTGTCTCGGATAAACCCGGCGTCCGACCCGTGCGACGGGTCCTTGACCGCGAGGCCCATGTTCTTGCCGGGCTTGCCGTCGGTCAGGTCCTCATCAATATAAACGTGCGGGTCCTGGTCGTTGGGATAGTCGTAATAAATGTAGACCTTGCCATCTTTGTGTTCGGCACTGGTTACCCATCGAGAAAAGCTCTCGGTGACCGGCCCGTGATGAACCCAGTTGACCATGTCACGGCTCTGCCAGGCATGATATCCGCCGCGGCCCTTTTCCAATCCGCCCGGAGCGTCGTACTGATTCGGCCATGGTGTCGTTTGCAGCTTGATATCAAAGCCTTCGAGTGTTGCGGTCTCCGCCTTGAATGGCTTGCGCTTCTTGCCAGTTCGCTTGCCGCCGTATCGACCGAACACCCAGTAGTTGTCCGGGCCGATTGTCAGAAAGACCGGCGCGTCTGCGAGATTTGCTGGTCCGAGATTTGCGATTGGGTTCCAGTTCTGCCAGATTGGCGACTGGTCAAGCACGATTGACGCCGCCCGACGCTTTTGATCAAAGCGCTGGACCTTGCTGGTGAACGTGGCGACTTTATCGCTGGGGATGACCAGGCCGTCCTTGATTTTGAGATTGGATTGCTTGGCCGTCGCGACGGTCCAGTCGTCTTGACTGTCGATCACCCAGGGATCCCCAGCCCATGACGACTCGATCACCAGCATTGCCGCGGCAATCACGATGCACATCTTGAGTATGTTCATGTCGGATTCCTCTCTGTTCTATGACTCAGCCACGCTCCGGCAGCGTCACGCCGGCCGGCAGGAACTTCCTGTCAACAGTGCGCTGACGAGGGCCGCCGTGGCCACCAAGCTGACAGTGACAGTTGATCTTCCGGTCATACGAGCTCACCTCATCTGCTAACTGATCTCGCGGCCTTCGCGTCGGTAGCCGCCGCTTTCAACGTCTGTCTGATGTGTCGAGTTGCTCGTCCGGCGTACTCTCGTACGTCATCGTCGCGGTCACGCCCTGCTGCTTCGCCTACGCGGACCGAAATAGTGCGGAGCGTGTCCAACTCGGTCACTTTGAGGACTAACCAAGCAAGAAGCACTGCGGCATACTTCCGACGCTTTGCGTCTTTGTGTTGCAGCGTCTTCGCCAAAGTGACACTTCCCGTATGAAGCAGTTGCTTGTCGCGAACACGCGGCAACGCGCTCTTTAGCGCGCGGCCCGCGTACTCTCGAACGTCCTCATTCGGATCGTCAATCGTCGCCGCCAACAACCTGGGGACCGACTCCACGAGTAGCGGTTCATGCTGGATCCTTGGGATGACCCTTGAAAGTTGCACGGCGCAGTAACGCCGACATTTTTCTTCGACTTCGGTCGCATGAAGCGAATCGACCATCGGAGGTACGGCCTGGCGCAGAATGGAAACGTCGGTGACGTTCTGCAAGCAATGCTGTAAGGCGCGGCCGGCGTACTCGCGCACCGTCGCGTACGGGTCGCGAAGCGTCACGTCGATCAACGGTAAGACGTATCGCGCGAGCGATTTGGAATCGTCGACCTCACGAATGACGCCAGAGAGGGCCACGGCCGCCGAACTGCGAATCTTGCCGTCGCGATGACGCAGAAGTCGCACCAAGCCCGGTACGTCCTTGGCCTGCTTCAACTGCCCCACGTCTTGGCCCAACGAAGTCGATGCAACACAGATCGACACCACGATCGTTACGAAAGCTGCTGAGTGATTCATGGTCCGCCTCATTGGAAGTGTCGGTGGCCTAGTCGCTATCGCATTATGATCCGAAAACCTCATTCTACCGGCGAACATACCGACTCGATAGAATGACAACACTTGCCACAAGAACTATCGCTGCTGCCTGAGCGGCATAAAGGAACTGCTGATGAAACGCGCGCTCCTGGTCCCCTGCGGTTTGAGGAGCGAAGGGAGCTGCTCGGGCAATGGAATGAATCGCGCGGCTGGTTTACACTGGCCTGGTCCGGCCTGCCCCGCCTTACCTCAGATTGTTGACTAATCAGGCGAGAAAGTGGCTTTGTCCGGACGTGATTGACGAAAGGGAGATACTCACCATGAGATTGCAAGAGACGAATCGAATCCTTGGGTTCCTGGCTGTGTTCATGGTTCTCGGCACGGACGTGGTGGCAGCGGAGAAAAAGACGCCGCAGGAAAAGCCGGGTTACGACAAGACGAAAGACGTGGGAGCCGCGGCACCAAAAGGCGCTGATGTACCGTTTGATGGCACAAAGAAATCAATCGATGAGAACTGGGAAATGTGGCCGAAGCCGGAGATGCCAATTAAGTGGTCACTAGTCGACAGCCCCACGGGTGGCGGCAAGGTTCTGATGACGAACGGCGGCAAAAGCTGGGGTACGCACGACCTGGTCACGAAGAAGAAGTTCACCGACTTCGAAGGTCACGTTGAATTCGTGCTGATGGGCAGCCGTGACGACGACAAGGTCGAGGGCTACGCCAATAGCGGCGTGTATCTGCAGAACCGATACGAACTCCAGATCGAATCCCCGAAAGGCAAAGACGCGAATGATCCTTATAGTTGGAAGATTGGCCCGCACGGCATCGGGGCGTTCTGTATGGAACGTGTACCGGACGTAAACGCCTGGCGGCCGAACGGTCAGTGGCATGCCTTCCACTTCATCTTCACCGCAGCACGCTGGGACGGTGATAAGCCCATTGAGCCGGCGCGTGCGACCGTGTGGTGGAACGGTTTGAAAGTTCACGACAATGTGCCGATCAAACGTGCCAATGGTGGTGTGAAGGTCGGACCCAGCGCCGAAGGGCTCAAACTGCAGGAGCACGGCCAGGATGTGCGCTATCGCAACGTCTGGATCCTCGAACGAAGCACCACGAAGAACTGACTTAAGTGGAGAGTTCATACGAGGTCAATATGATGATTCGCTCACTTCTCGCGTGCTTATTGTTCGGTGTCGCGACGGCTTCTGCCGAGCCTGCTGTGACACCCGGGTCCAAGACATTGCCTCTGCCGGGTGAGGCTTTTCAGCTCGGCCGTCATGACGCTTTCGTCATCCTTCCGCCGAAAGCCACGGAAGACATTCCGTGGATCTGGTTTGCGCCGACATTGCGAGGGCTGCCGGCGAAATCTGAAGTCTGGATGTTCAAACGCTTTCTCGCCAAAGGTATTGCGATCGCTGGCATCGACGTGGGAGAATCGTTTGGCAGTCCAACGGGGACGGACCTCTACATTGCATTTTACGATCATCTGGTGAAGAAGCGGCAGTTGCACGAGAAGCCCTGTCTGCTGGCACGTAGTCGTGGCGGACTCATGCTTTACAGTTGGGCGGTGGAGCATCCGCAATCTGTGGGCGGTGTCGCTGGGATTTATCCGGTCTGCAATATCGCCAGTTATCCCGGCGTCGCGCGAGCCGCCAGTGCTTACGGCCTGACAGCCAAACAGCTGAAGGACGAGTTGACGAAACACAACCCGATCGATCGGCTGAAACCACTCGCCGAAGCCGGCGTGCCGGTGTTCCACATCCACGGCGACAGCGACAAGGTCGTACCGCTGTCCCTACCGAAAACCCGATCCGAGCTAGTGATGACGGTTCATGTCGATCACATCACAGCTGTTTGCCACGACATTCTGGAGTTTTCTGCGCGAGCTCTCGACGCTGAACTTAGAGGCTATACTGTGGCGAGATTTCCATTCGCTTCCAGCAGAGAGCGGAACACGCAATGATTGGGGCATGTCCTCGACCACACGACCTCAACGCAGATACGACCTGCTTTTGCTATAGTTTCACATCCCCTCCCGCAATTGGTTAGTCTCGAATTGCAGCGTAGCGGATGCGGGGGCAAAAATAGCCTCGGGTGGCTCCAACGCTGCAGCGAATGAAACCATCCATAACGCGGTCGCACACGGGGGCAGTACGTGGCGAACTCACGCCGAGGCTCGTCAATGCAGCGTGACGTGTGGCGAAAGAGAATGCAACGGGGCGTAATGACAGTTACAAATAAGTGTCAAACCTGCCCAGCGTCGTGGCGGAATCTAACGCCCTGCCCCATCTGCAGATCCAGTCGCCGTCACAAGTTGGACGTCGGCGGAGTTTTTTGACCACACGCCGATCAAAGTCGGCCGAAATCCATGCAATGCTAGACGGCAAAAGTCCGGCAACCATCGACATTTGAAGGTCGGCGGACTTTTTTGACCCTACGCGGTTATGTGCTCTGAATAGTCTCAACCGGGACTACATCTGGATATCAGTCGGTTGAGATCTGATTCGCAGCGGGCGAAAAAGGGCAACGATTTGGCTGACGAAACTGTCGGTCCAATTGTGACCGTACGTTACCCGCCCTTTACCGAGAGGAAGTCAGCACGAGGCGATTGCCCAGCCCTTTGTTGCCAATTAGAAACGTTGGAACGGTGACCAAGCCGTACTGGTCGACGGTAACGTCCCCTTCGGCCACTTTTGCCGGCTCTTGCGCGTTGGAGTAATCCCAGTTCTCCCAATGTACCCTCGTACTGATCGCCGGCTTGAACAGCCTGCAGCGGCGCGGAGTGATGTCGACGGTCGCGGTTTCTTTCTTCCACTGACCGAAATACTGATTTCGCCCCAAGCGAAAGCTCATACCCCATTTCTTCTCGGTGTCGACAATATCATCGTCCGAGGAATTCTTGTCAAAGTTCTGCAGAGATGTGGACCAGGCAATATGGCCGTTCCTAGTTCCTTCAGGATCGCCGTCGACCACCAGATACTTCGTCTTATTCTTATCGGCCTGCTCGTTAAGCTCCTTTTCCGTTGGCTCACGTATCAGCTTGCGTTTCAGTTCGCTCTTCTGCCATGCGGTGACCGGCGGTTTGAAGGCGAGAAGATCGCCTTCGGCAATGCGGATGATATCTCCTTCCACACTCGCGATTCGGAACCATTGTTTTGTCAATCCTGACGGGCCCACAACCAACGTCATGCCCTTGATGTCATGCGTGATCGCGTTATCAATCTTGATGCCGTCTTTCATCACCTTCTCGATCCGGCCCATGAAACGATACCCGTACCTCAGCGGTGAATTACAGCTTGCATTTGCCATGGCCGGAATGCTCTCGTCTGAGCGCAGTTTGTGGAAGATCATGGGAGAGCCGGAGCCGAGTCTCGAGGCATGGCCGGCCTGTGCCCAGGCTGATGAATAAGGGTGCTTCCCCTCTTCAAGGGCGTCCCAGAACTTTGCCAGCCCCCAAAAGGGAATGACCCCGTCAATCGAACCGTTGGCGGTTTCCAGATAACCCACCTTGGCTTCCGGGTCGCTGACCCACGAGGTCAGGTTCAGAACATCGTACACACCCTTGCCGCCCAGATTGGTCGGGTTGTTATCCTCCAGCTTTCCATACTTGCGATGGAAATCCCCCAGAAAAACGTTGACTCGATTGTTCGCGACGTAAGGCTTGAGTTCATTGGACAACGACCAATCGGTATATCCTTTGGACGCCTGCCCGGACGTCACAAGGTCGCCCTGTTTGCAAGTGATGTGATTGGTACCGCTACCGCCCATGGAACCTCCCAGTACATAGATCCGCGAGCCGTCGATCTGGGCGGGGAAAGCCTTGGGGCTGCTTGCTACCCAGCGCACCACCTGCATCAGCCGCTGCTCGGTATAATTGACGACTTTGCCGACGGGTGCACTATCCTGTTCCGTGTTCTTGAGCGACTCGCCGTGGCCGAACCACCAGGTCAGACTGTAGTCGAACATGGCGATGCTGACCCCATCGTTGACCGGGTAGCTGTAAGGCATGAAGACACCACCCCAAGCGGAATAGGCATGCAGACGAACAGCCAGCGGCGCTGGCGTCGCGACCACTTCGGGAATGCTGGCCGCGAACACATGTGCATATCCGTGCATGTGGTCATCGATCCCGTCTGCGTTCCAGACGTCAAAGTCCGTAAAGAACACGAAGTAATGGAGGTTCTTCTCCTTGTAGACCAGAGTCGCTCCGGGAAGCCCCGTCTGCTCATCGACGGTCTTGAGGAGAGCATTTTGACTCGCCTTGATCGCTGCGTCTTCGCCGGAAGTCACCGCATAATAGGTGGCCGCGTTCTTTTTGACGGTGCGCACAAACAGACCTGTACCTTCGGGCAGACTTTTCGAGCTGTCTAGGGACGATTCAATCTGAATGCGGTCGGCCCAAGGCTTACCTTCGAAGAGTTGACTGTAGATCTTCGCCGCGTGACCTTTGTACGAAGTGAGATGGGGAAAGCGAAAACGATTCGATCCCTTCGGGATCTTGGCAATCCACTTTCTGTCGGCGACGTTCTTGATCGGCGTTGACGACGAGTAGACGTAATACCAGTCTGATCCATCTTCCTGCCAGGTCAGAAACGTCTGCCCTTCGCGACAGAAAGCACGGAGATCCTGGACTTCAGCTGACGCGGGGGAGATGCATCCCGCAAGCGTCAGCAAAACAGCGAACAACAGCTCAACTTGTGTTTTCATAATTCTGCCTATAAGAAATCGAACAACCGTTCTTCGTTGTAAACCTAGAAACCAATTCGTCTGCAAAGATGGCGTAAAGAGACCGAGACGGAGGCCGCTTGTTGATCAGCGGCCGGTGTTCTCCATGGAGCGCGCGGGATCGTGTACGCAACGGCCTGAAAACGTGGCATTCGGGGTTATGAAGAGTATCTTCCAACTGATAAGCAATTTGATTTCCACCAACTGAACTGAGTCCACAAACTGGAATTGCTAGTTCAAGGGAGACGAGGAGTCTGAGGGGGCCATGGGTGCGATAGCCCAAGACAATCGGACTCCTGATTTTGGTTGTCAGGTTGCTAGTTGATCGTTGTGTTGACGCTCGTATTGATCGGGTGAGACGTAGTCTGGAGTCTGATGAAGACGAACTGGGTTGTAGACGATGCTGGTCGAGGTTCGGCTAAATAGATTTACCCTACGCGATCGATCGTTAAACAGCCTCCAAACCGAATTCACTTTTGCGAATCCTTGAAACGTCTCTTGAGCGTGGCAATAAGATAGTCGGTGGGAGTCTGGTACCTCGCGTCCGAAACGCCAGGATAGACAACCTTACAATCAACGCCAAGTTCGACGCATCGCTCCTGGAGCTTGACTCCGAAGTTGGCCGTGTGCGTCGGGTCTTTCTGATCCTTGCCAATGGCTGGGGCGGCATTGAAGAACAAGCAAGTTGGAGGGTCGCCATCGCTCACCAAGGCATAGGGTGAGTACTCGGCAATCCACGGCAGAATGCTCTCACGCTCGGCGAGGAACTGGGCGAAGTTCTTCTTCCCGAAAGCATGCCCTCCATAGCGACTGTTCGGTGTCCACTCTTTCATCTGTTTTGGATCGAGCGTAGTCTGAGGCCCTATTACGGCAGCGCACCGGAGCCGGGTCGACTCGCGAGCGACCAAGTCCTCGCTCTTCGGATCGGCAAGATCATCATGATAGGTTAGCCAGAGGCTCGAACAGGCGCCAGCTGAACCGCCGGCAGCGCCAATGCGAGCCTTGTCGATGTTCCATTCACTCGCTTTGCTGCGGACGAACTGAAGAGCACGGGCGGCATCATGCAACGGCGCTTTGACTGGGGGGACGACGCCATCAGTATGAGCCATCAATCGGTAGTTGATCGCTACGACCGAAATCCCCGACTCCAGCAACGCCGCAGTATCCGCAAAACGATGGAGCCGTTCTTTACTGCCACCAGACCAACCGCCACCGTGAATCACAAAGACAAGTGGTGTTGGTTTGTCCGACGAAGCCTTCCAGAAATCGAGGATGTGCCGTTCGTGTTTCCCGTAACGGACGCCTGTAAGAGTCGGCTTGGGCATCGAGGCATCATAGGCGGGTGCCTGTTTTGCTGCCTTAGCTTGTTGGGCAGCTTTAGCTTTCGTCGCTTGGCCGGCATTCTGAGCATGGACCGCAACGGCAACCGCAAACAGAATGAAAAAGCTGCAGCTTGCAAGAAAGAGCGGGCACTTTGTTCTCATCTCGAAGACTCCTTGACGTTTTCGACTTCGAATTACGACCCAACAACGCGCGGTGCGATGAGTTGCCCATCTCAGCCACCTCCGCGTCCGAGTTTTTTACGTTACGGCGACGCTCCGTACCATACCGTGATTGGCTTGTGTTGTGTTTTTCTCTCTCTCAAACATTGCAGTCGATTTGCTGGAAGGGCGAGTGCGTTAGCGACGCCTCCGACGTTAGTTCGCTTGCATCACGGTGCCGCCTTCAAGCGAAACCCCGCCGCATCCAAATCGGCCAGCACACGCGGGGCCATGCGGTAATACATGGAAAACCCTTTGCCATAGCTGCTGCCGCTGGCGGCGATCGGCAGCGACTCGCGCAACATGCGGCCGAACCGCTCGTCGTCCGTCCACAAGTAGGCACGAGCGATGCCTTCGACCATCAGCGGCGAAGCGCCTGGTCGAAAACCGGTGTTGGGGCACGAGGTGTAACGGAAGCCGCGTGCTTCGTCCGAATAGGTTTCATCCAGCAAGTTGCGCGCGCCGCGGATGATCGCTTCTTTCACTTCCGGATCGCCGGTTACGTCATGGTAATACTTCATGCCGGCGAGCAACACAGCGACCATGAAACCGGCATTGCCTCGATGCCTCGGCTCGCATTGGCAGTGCCCTGGCACCATCATCCGCGACCAGCCTCCTAGCTGATAGGGTTGGCGACCGGCTTGTTGGTACTCGGGCAAGGGCCGAGGTTGTGTGTCTTGTGTTTCGAGCACGCGGTCGATTACCACGCGAGCGGCGTTCAGATAATAAGGATCGTCGGTCGCCGCATAAGTGGCGGCCAGCATGATCAGATACCATCCGGGCGTTCGTGTTGAAGAAAAATCGTACGGCCGCCCCAGTTCCTTGCGCGTGAAGAAGTCAGCCACCGCGCGGCCCGTGTCAAGCGATCGTCGATCGCCGGTCAGGAAGTAATGATCGAAATGGCCCTCGGTCCAAGCGTGACTGACGGTGTATCCACCACTCGGAAAGCCGAGCGAACCCGGCACACTCCGATCATAGTATTCGCCAACGTGGCACATCTGGTGAACGTACACGGCTCCGGTATCGTCGGGATTCTCACTCGCTTGCACGGTGTCAATATCACGGTTGTGCAACTCGGCAGCTTCGCCCAAGAAGAACGCGGCAGGATTGCCTGACCGGATGTACTCCAGGAAGAAGGCGTGCTGCGTGTCGTATTCGATGTTGCCCCAGTTCGTGCCTCACTCGCCATACCAATCGCCGTAGTTGAGCATGCCGAAATCGTGCTGGCGTTCGCGCCGCTCGGCATACGCCTCCAGGTTGTTGTCGATTGCTTCCTCATACAACTTGAACTTCGCCGTGTCACGCGGAGCCACATCGTAAAACACCCTGCTGCCGCAGTACCAAGAGGCCGGAACCGTGGCCAACAGGGGCTGCTGAAACGCGGCACATACGGCTTGGCGTTTCGCCGAGTCTTCGAAGCAGAGCAGCAGATCGTGCGTCTTCGACATGCCGTGTTTCAGACGATAGCGACCATCGAGCAAGTAGTAGTAAAGCTGGTGTCCCTCTTTCTCAAAAGGAAACTGATCATAGCGGCCCGCGTCGAAATCGGGGCAAAGGCCGATTTCCACGCCATCTTCGGTTACGGAAAAGCCTTTTGGGTAGTTCTGCCAGAAGTCACGAACCGCGATCGAGGCTCCGTCAGGATGATCGGCAACGATCGAACCGACGATTCGACCGGGACTCGGCGTCTCTTTCCCGCCGGCAACCGTCACTAACTCGCGATCGAAGCGTTGCCACGCGGACGAGTCAGCGTGTTGAAGCGTGATCTCGCTACCGCCAACCGTCGGCACGTGCCACGTCGTCGCTGTTTCTGGAATTGGCACGCGATAAACCAGCTGTTCCAAGTTAGTGAACTTCCGCGGCTGATCCAACACGAAAGTGTGCTGCACGCGCAGAAATGCCGCACCGCGATAGGCCATGATGCGCTTTTCAACTCGCATCAACCGCTCACCATGCGAGCCGGTCAGCCAGGACGTCACTTTCACCACCGCCCGCAACGGCCCCCGTTCTTCCAGCGCGATGTTTGCCTGGGAACCAAGCGTGTTGTAAGTCGCTGATTCGCTGTCAGTCGCATGCGACGCGCAAACACTTTCTTGCCGCAATAGCAAGCGTCCTTTGCGCTCAAGCTGGGCGAGATTGCCGGCTCGATCAATTGTGAACTGCAGTGTGCCGGTATCGATCTTGATTTCGCCGTCTTGTTCATCGATCGATAGGCTCTTTGACACGGATGCCCGACGTGCTTGGCTGCCGTACTGCAATTGATACTGGCCGATCTTACCCGCAGCCACATCCGCGGAAAAAGTGACCAGCAACCACTTGATGCTGCCATCGGGCCAGCGAGCAGTCGTTTCGATTTGTGCGGGTACTTCCGCATCGCCGACCAAAAGGCGAACTTGATCAGACGAGCCGAGTTGCCCCTGCGGAAAGGGAACGCCGCCGGTGACCGGCCAGTTGTCGACCGCGATGTCTAGCGGATTGCGTACAGCAAGTTGCACCTCTCTGGTGTCCGCTCGCGTCGCTGGACTGCGGGGCGGCGTGGCACGGAAGACAAAGTCTTCACTGACATACGTGGAGCCGTCACGCGACCGGCCAACCGCGCGGCCATGGTACTCGCGTTGCGGATCAAGTCCTTCGAGCACTACGCGGTGTACGAGGCAGTTGCCGTCGTGCTTGGCGGTCTCGCCGTAGCTATTATCAACGCCGTATTCGAACTTCGTGGCACATGGCCAACTTGTCGTCCACGAAACCGTGACGCGATCGGGATCTTGTGCGAGGCACGCTGAAGTCAGATGCATTACCGCATTCTGTAACGTCCTCGTTTCCGGTGGTTTCCGCAGAAACTGAACATTGCAGATTCCGTGCTTTCCGCCACTGCCCAAAGCACGTAACTCGACTCGCTCGCCCTCTGTCAATTCAACGGCCTGTTCGAGCCAATACAACCACGTTGTGTTATTGTCCACGTTCGCCACCGCTACGCCTTGCAGCGCATTGTCGACGTAAAATCCGATTCGTTCGTCGTTGCTGTCGTCGTACATCATGAAACCGATGTGGAAGCGGCCCGCTTGTGGAGCCCGCGCCGCAATGGTTCCGACTGCTGCCGTGAGTTTCACGTGTGGCCAGCGTCGCGACGTGGAGTGGTCGATCTCAAACCCATGCATTTCCAGCTTGTCGTGCGGTACGACGAAGTTTGCCTTGTCCGTTTCGATTTTCTGGAGCACGTGGTTCCCGAAGGTCGCCTGGACGTGGTAGTTCGTCGTGTGATCGGCAGGCCGTAGAACCTTTGCACGATCCGACAGTGGCACATTCTCGATGATTCGTTTTCCGCTGGCATCGCTCATCCGCTGGTCTGATCCTGGCTGGGCGATGGCGTGACACAAGACGTACAGCGCAAAGCGCGCCCCACGATCGTCCCGTCTCAATTCGATATCAGCCGAAACCAGCAACGCGTTTCCGACGACTACGTGAGTTACTGCCGGGCCGTTGGTTCGATTACCGTCGGGATCGTAGAAGCCTGAAGTTCCACGACCACCGACGACGCTCAGCATGTATTCGGTACCCGTGCTGGCCGCCCCCTCCGGCCCCTGACGACCTGTCGAGTCGTCGGCGTCTGCATCGACATACAGATGGAACACTGTGTCGTCCAGACGCGGCACCGTGGCGAACGTCGCTCGCCACAAATATCGATCCCCGCCCACGTGACAGAACTCAATCTTAGTAAAATCCTTCGTGGCATCGTAGTCAGTCGCCCCGCGACGTTGCTCGGATTCGAGTCCATCGTCGACTACCACGCGCAGTGATTCGGCGTGTTGTGGATCGGTCCCCAAGACCTTTTCATGATCATCGCGAATCCCATCACCGTCCCGGTCGAGTGACGAGTCGACTGCGAGACAATAGCCTGCCGACAGTAGCAGTACGAGCACAGGCTGACAAATCGTTCTGGACATGCTCAGTTCCTACACTTTCAATCGACTTGCTCTGGAACGGTTTTGTGTCCCGTGCTGGATCATACAATCGTACTTGCGGCCAAGGCGGTTACATGCGCTCGCATCCGTCCGCACATGCCGAGCAGCCCCACGCGGAGGCTCTCGTTCGCGCTTCTCCGAGTCTTGACGATGGCGGTAGTCGCGGCTAGTGCTGTACGTGTTGCCGCAGCCGCGTTCTTTAGAAACCGTCGTCGATCTGTACCTGGCATGGTAATGGTCCTCATCGATGAGTTCAGGGTCATTCCACGAGTCGCTATTCCGCAAGCTGCCACGTTAACAATAAGAATAGAAATTCCCATCGCCACCACAAGTATCTGTCGCATCATCATTTGTTCCGGTTTAGTTCGAGCGATCACTCTTCGATGGTTTCTAGTGCCGTGCCGAGCGAGTAGAATCTAAACTCAACGAGACCACATTATACTGAGTCGGTGATCACGACGAAATCACTGAGTGAGGATGACATAGACGCGGGCGGCTTCGGGTGGTGCGGAGACGACGTATTCAAGAACACAGAACGTTCCATGGTCCGAACGGCGAACCGGGACCGAGCAAGGCGGACGAAACGCAAGCCATGGCGGACTTGCCGCACTTTCAGAATTGGGTCACAGCGATCCGCGCTCGCAATCACAAGTTGCTCAATGCCGATATCGAGGAAGGTCACAAATCGATGGCCATGTGCCTGCTGGCGCGGACGGCGTTCCAGGTTGGTCGGCACTTGCAATTCGATCCGGCAACGGAAGCGGTCGTCGGTGAGGACGAAGCAAACGAACCGCTCAACAAACCCAGCTATCGCGAGCCTTACGTGGTTCCGCAACAAGTGTAAGCCGAAGCCAACACCGTAACGAGTCTATCGCATGAAATCGCACTCTTTTATTGTCCTGGGTTGCTGGGCTGTCGTTTTCTTATCGATTGGAGCACGGCGAGACTTTGCTGAAGAACTCGCCATCGACTTGTCGGCGGACGGGGCGGCGGATCGGTGGGCGTTCTTGGACCCCTCCGCCGCGATCCACAACGACGAATTAGTATTGGACGGACGACAAGCGATGTCGCGCACCTTCTTTCAGCCAATGCAGTGGAGCGACGTCACGCTGCGCGCCAAGTTCTTCGTCGAGCCGGCCGAGCGTGGAGTCCTCGCCTGTGGGTTCATCGTCCATGCCGCTGATGCCGCCGCGTACCACTACGTCCATTTCGACCGTAACCAGGCGATCCTCGTCCGCTCCGATGCAAGCGTGTCCTGGAACGAGATTAGACGTACCGGTGGATTGAAGAAACCGGCAGGCGAATGGCACACAGGAGAATTGCAGGCCGTTGGCGATACATTGAAGGTCTCTTTGAATGGGAAGCTGCTGTTTGAAGCGACTGATCCGACATTGAAAGGCGGGAGAATTGGCTTCTATGCGAATCAGGGTCGAGCCCACGTGAAGGATATCGTTGTAACGGGCGTTGGCCATAAGACCACCGACGAATTGAAGGTCCCTCCGAAACCTTATGTCCATGTGTGTACAGACGCGGAAGCGGGGGCCTACGAAGCCTTTCCTGATGTTTGCCGATTGAGTGATGACCGGCTGATGGCGGTCTTCTATGCCGGGTACGGTCATGTCTCGCTGCCCAACGACCAATTGCCTCAAGGCGGCCGCGTCAGCTATTGCACGTCCGACGACGAAGGCCGGACTTGGAGCGCAGCCAGGACACTTTACGACGGGCCTGACGATGATCGCGATCCATCCATTGTGCAACTGACCAGCGGTCGGCTAATCTGCAACTTCTTCTCGTTACGCAAGACGGACCAGCCCGGCAAGCGTTGGACGGGGCTGGGCACCTGGATGGTCACCTCCGACGACTTGGGCCAGACTTGGGCCGCACCGCAGCAGATTGCCAACGATGCGTATTGCAGCACGCCGATCCGTGAATTATCCGACGGGCGACTGGTTCTGGGGCTCTATCGGGAAGCCAACGCGACGGCTAACGGCGCGGTCGTCCTCAGCGACGACGATGGTCAGACTTGGGGCGACGTGATTGATATCGACAACGGAGGAACTCGGCTCGATGCGGAGACCGACATCATCGAGCTGAAAGACGGGACGCTCTACGCTGCCCAGCGCCCCGCCATGTGTTTCTCCGTCTCGAAAGATCGCGGCAACTCATGGAGTGTCTCCAAGCCAATGGGCTTTGCGGGTCACTGCCCGTATTTTCTTCGCACGCGAGACGACATTATCTTGCTGGCGCACCGCGTGCCGTCGACAAGCCTGCACTACAGCCTGGACGAGTGTGAAACCTGGAGTGACAATGTCGTGGTCGACACAGTTGGCGGCGCGTATCCTTCGATGGTGAATCTCAAGGACGGAACCGTGCTGATCGTCTACTACGAAGAAGGCGGCAGTTCGAGCATCCGCGCCAAACGACTGCGGGCTACTCGGACGGGCATCGAGTGGCTTACGCCGTGATATGCCGAGGACAATCGGCTTTGTCCGGTCTCCACGCCCGCGCTACCTCACTTCATGAAATCGTGTGAAACAGTTCTCACTCAGTGGATATTACGATGAAAAGAATCCTGTTGCTGCCCGTGGGGTCAAAATATTCAGCCGATGCTTGTTCTCCGCGATTTGGGGTAGATCCAGGCTCCCTGTGCTGGTCCACCGATCGTTGCCGCGCAAAAGTCGCTGGACCAGCACACCAACACACCTAGTTTTCAAAGAACAAAGTGCTCGGTCGAGTTTCTTCACCACACGACATTTTCGCATGATCACTTCCTCGAGGTCGTATCCTTTTTTGCAGGCTTTACATCAAACCACCCTGCGGCTCTGGTCACCTCAGCAGATCCGTCGGATTCCACTGACAAAACCAGCGTTCCGGTAACGCGAGGACCTTCGTTTTTGGTTTTCGCGGCGAGAGCGACATTTTCCCTGGGCCTATTCTTCTCCCCGCGATGAGGATGATCGCCGATGTAGCCCCCGCTGTACTCAACATCAAACTCCACCAGTTCCAGAGTCATTTCCTTCGGACGCACCGTGCCTCGAAGATAATTCAAATCGGTCTGAGTCCCCCAGAGGGCCCCGTGCACAATCTGCCAGATGCCATCCTGCTGCTTCACCGTAATTCGGTGATGTTCCCCGCACAGATAGACATGCACTCCGTGGCTGACCATGAGTTTCCACAGTTCTGAATTGGCGCCCCCCTTCAGCATGCTCGCGCTGGAGTTCTTGCTCCGGACAGGACCGATAATCGGAAGGTGACCCTGAACAATGATAAATTCGGCATCCGCATTGGCCTTCAGGGTCTTCTCCAACCAAGCGAGTTGTTCTTTGCCAACCGTGTAGCCAAACCGCGCCCCTTGATCCTCGAATGTATCGAGCGTGATCACCAGGAGGTTGTCCTTGCGGACGGAGAAGGTGCGCCCAATGTGGTTCTCGGGGCCATTCCTGGGCATACCCATCAATTGGGTGAATTGTTTACCAAAGGCCCGCGCGATGTGACCGATCTTCAAACCACCGTCATCCCCATATTCATGATCGCCCGGAGCCAAATAAATCGTCATTTTGCGATCGTCGAATCGCTTCTTGAAACCGGTCCAGTACTCCTCCGTCTTTCTTTTCACCTGCGATTCGTCGTCCCACCAGCGAGCGTCCATGATGTCACCCGCATTCAGGGTGAAATCAGGGCCTTCTTTATGCAGGCGATCAAAGAACCAGTCGAGCGTATCCTCCCACCCCGGCTGAGGATTACTGATGTTCCAATTGAAGATATCTGGAACACTGGTAAATCGAATGTCCTCTGCTCGGCTCTCCGATGAAGACAGAAAACCGACGCATAAACAAAGGGCAACCACCGCGCCGAAGCGCGTGGCCGACAAGCTCTTGAGATTTGCTCTTCGTTGGTATTTCATCAGTTGCGTTCCTGTTTTGGCGGCCGAAAGAATCAGCTCTTGATAACCCACAAAGGGTGGAGAAGCCCCTGTGCAGGGCGATAGCTGCGATCTCCGCGCAGAACTGCCCGTCACTTCAATTCACGGATGCGAATGTTCTGAAAACGATGCACGTCGCCTTTGCCATGATGCTGTAAGGCGATCGAGCCGGAACTGAATCGTTCGTCTGTTACGTCGGCTGTTTGGACACCGTTCACCCAGATTTGGATGCGTTGGCCCTGGCAACGGATGCGGAAATTGTTCCACTTGCCGACTTGGAAGCAAGCGCCGGCCATCATCTTGAATTTCGCCTTTTCTTTAGGCGTTCGCGGCCAGACCCAGCCGGAGCCGATGGCGTAGATCATGCCGCTCTTATTGTTTTCGATTTCGCATTGATAGCCCTGGGGACGGCCTTTGCCGCTACAACGAATGCCAATGCCTGAGTTATAGCCGGACTTGGGCATCAATGCTTCGACGACGAGTTCAAAATCGTCGTACTTCTTGTCGTGGACCAGCCACAGGTTCTTGCCCTTTGAGAGTATCTGAATCTCGCCATCGACGACTTTAACTGTGCCGTCGGCGCGGGCCGTCCAGCCCTCGAGTGTCTCACCATCAAACAATTTGACCCAGCCGTCCGAGGCGACCTTGGAAAGGAAGCTGCGGGCGGCGAAGCTGGCGAACATTGCCAGATCTTGTTCGCCGGAGAGGACGAATGTCGCCGGAGTATCGGCAGGCCGCAGCTCTTTTGACCGCGCTACTACTTTTTGCATGGCAGGGACGGCATCCCGCGCGCGATTGCCCAACAGTTCGATTGCCCGAGCGGCGTGAAGCACAACGCTAAGGTCTTCGTGTTGGACATCATCGATCAAGACCGGCAGCGCACGCTCCACGTGATTGTGCCGTCCCAACCCGGCGGCAGCGGCAACGCGAACAGCGGCCGATTCATCGCTCAGCCGCGCGGTTAGCGCTTCCTGCTCCGCAACAGAAAGTACTTCCTGTGCCGTCAAGCCGATGACTCCCCAATACCGCTTGGAAGCGACGGACGAACGCGTCGCCTTCAAACAGGCATCGTCATCCTTGCCGACTGCGGCGGCAATGTCGGCCGCTTTGAAATGCTTTCCGTACATTCCGGCTCGAGCCGCTTCCCACGGCGTGGAATCTCCGATCAACCGCCAAGCAGCCGGCTCCGGAACGAACCCAAGGTCGAGCGTTTTTTTCACGTGGCCGCGATGTGCGGCCCGCAATTGGTTTAATACTTTGGAATGTTCACCGGAATCGGCCAGGTTATTTAGATTCAACGGATCCGATTGGCAATCGTAAAGCTCTTCAACTGGGCGGGTCGGACCAGCGAAATGCCATTGAGGGCCAGTCATTTGTTGCGGGTCAGTGAGCCGGTAGAACTCATGACGGATGTCGCCCAGGTCGGGCCATGCGGTCGGCTGGTTGTATCCCAGGTGCGGCATGTAGTTGCGGATATAAAGATATCGCTTACCGCGAACCGAACGAGCCATGTCAATCACTTCGTCTACCCGGTCTCGGTGGCCATACACATAGTCGCGTGATTCTGAGTTAGGCTTTCCAAGGAACGGCCGACCTTGCATGTGCGGCGGAATATCCAATCCGGCGAGACTCAATATCGCCGGCGCGAAGTCGACGAAGCTCACCAAGCGGTCGACTGTTTCGCCAGGCATTGCCGGCGCGAGGTGCTGGCATTTCTTTGGAAACCGAATCAGCAATGGAACATGCATGCCAGAGTCGAGCAAAGCCCTTTTGTGCCGTGGCATTCCAGACCCGTGATCGGAATAGAAAAACACAATGGTATCGTCGGCCAGGCCGTCGTCTTCAAGTTGGCGAAGGATCTCGCCAACCTGCTTGTCCATCGCCGAAACACAGTCGTAGTAGCGGGCGACCGTTCGGCGAATGACCGGCGTGTCCGGGTAATATGGCGGCAACGGAACTTTGCTGGGATCGTGAATCTCGTCCTTTGTCAAACGGCTTTGGACCTCGCGTTGGAAACGATCGTACGTCCAGACCATGGTGCGCGACTGGTGCGACGTCATCAGGTTGAAGATGCTGAAAAACGGCTGCTTGCCGTTCTTGGCTGGCCGCTTTCGCCAATGTGCGGTGTCACTGTTGTCGTTCCACGACTCCTTCACAATCCGCTGCCAACTCGACGTGTTGTAGTCGGTCTTTACGTTGTTCGTTGTATAGTAGCCTGCGTCACGCAATATCGTGGGAAAACCGCGAATCGATTTCGGGACCGGGAATGCCGAACGCATGTTGTGCGTGCCGAGCGAAGTTGCGTAGCAGCCGGTGATCAGGCACGAACGTGTCGGCGAACAGACGGGAGCGGTCGCGAAGGCATTTGTGTAACGGACACTTTCCTTCGACAGCCGGTCGATACTCGGCGTAATCGCATATTCGTCGCCGTAGCAGCCCAGTGTCGCACTCATGTCCTCTGCGGTGATCCAGAGAATATTCGGCGGATCCGATTCCGCACCTCCGACGAACGTGGTATCAATTAGCAAGAAGAGAAATATCAGTGCCGGATGACAGCAGAGTTTCATGGTTTGTATTCCTAACACAACCCTACAATAGCGACTTCGCTAAAGCTATGCTTGAGACGCCGTAACCAGTTTTGATCCCCGCACTCATGATAGGTCTACAGACGGGTACGAACAACTGTTTTGCCGGAGAAAACAAACCCCATGAAGTCTCAGTTTACTCGACGTAAGTTTCTTACCGACAGCGCTGCCGGTATCGGCGTCGCGCTAAGTGCGCCCTCCCTCTTGCCCGCCGAGTCGCCGAGTGAAACCGTCAACGTCGCAGCCGTCGGCGTAGGCGGCAAAGGCTGGGTGGATCTCAACGGCGCAGCTAGACATGGCAAGATCGTTGCCTACTGTGACGTCGATACCGGCAAGAATCGTCGCGGCGGATTCGGACAGACGGCCGAGAAATGGCCCGACGCCAAAGGCTATACCGACTTTCGTAAGATGATCGACAAGCATCACAAAGACATTGATGCAATTACTGTTAGCACTCCCGATCACATGCATGCGCCGGTCACGATGATGGCGCTACAACATGGTCTGGCGGTCTACACGCAGAAGCCGCTCACACGGACGGTGTTCGAGGCGCGAGCGTTGGCCGAGGCGGCCGCGAACGCGAAAGTGTCGACCCAGATGGGGAACCAGCATCACAGCGGCGCGGGCTACCGGACGTTGGTGAAGATCATTCAGGACGGCATGATCGGTAAGATCCGCGAAGCACACACTTGGTCGAACCGGCCCATTTGGCCGCAGGGAATTGAACGTCCCGTTGGCACCGATTCCGTGCCGAAAGTACTCGATTGGGACTTGTGGTTGGGTGTCGCGCCCGAGCGGCCGTACAAGCAGGACGTTTATCATCCTTTCAATTGGCGTGGCTGGTTCGATTTTGGCGCAGGCGCGCTGGGCGACATGGGATGCCATATCATCGATCCGGTCGTTTGGTCGCTCAAACTCGGTCCGCCGATTTCGGTGTCGTACGAAGGCCCTGCGCCCAATTCCGAAACGTTTCCCAGGTCCGAGGTGCTTAATTATCGATTCCCGGGAACGAAATTCACATCCGGCGACGAAGTGATGCTGAAGTGGTACGACGGCGGACACAAACCTGCCGTCAAAGGATCGCACGTCCCCAATGCCGGCATGTTGCCGGGCCAGGGAGTGTTGTTGATTGGCGAAGACGGAACAATGGTTTGTTCCCACGGTGGCCAGCCGAAGCTGTTCCCCAATGAGAAGTACACCGAGGTGGACTTGCCGCGCGAGTCGGGTCTGGATCATTACGGCGTGTGGATTGACGGCATTCGCACCGGCAAGATGCCCAACAGTGGTTTCGCCTATGCCGGTCCATTGACCGAAACCATTCTGCTCGGCGTTGTCGCCTCGCGCGTCGGGGCTGGTGAATTAAAGTGGGACGCCGACAATTTACGATTTACCAACTCCGAGAAAGCAAACCGCTTCGTCAAACAGGACTATCGCGAAGGCTGGAAGTTCCCGGGACTTTCCTGATTCACAGTGATTCGGGGCATGCTTGTGCATCTGCAGACGTTAGCAAATATGACGCGGACTCATGCCCTGCTGTCAGTCACAACATCCTGGAGTTTTGTGCGCGAGTTCTCGCGTGAGGGCCTGAACTGGTCACCGGTGCCGAGCTTGAGGCGGACATAGGCATCGCAAACAGGGGCTTCCCCCGTAGGGTCAAAAAACTCGGCCGAAGTGGAAGTGCCGCTGTTTTCTGGATTTCTTCCTGTTCATCAGAACGAATTCCGGAAGGCCCGGACTGCAATAAAGTAAAGGGTCGGGGTAACTGTGACGCCGCAAGCGGCCGAGATGCTCCCGATCAAGACGACAGCGAGTATTCCACTCGCGTGGAGTTTTCCGGCAGATCGACCGGCCGGAAGTCACGCGGGTGAGAGCCTGTCTCCACCACGAATCCCTAGGATTGAACGTCGGCCAAATATTTTTACCCTACGGGATTTCGAGCCTCGCATTCGTCGCGTGAAAGAACGTTTGGCGCGTGAAGAAGAGGTGTTGGCGCAGCGGGAACGCGAGACAACCAGTAAGG